>JADJBK010000001.1 GCA_016703745.1 Nitrosomonas sp.
CATTTCTTCAAGTCCTTATTGAACTTCAGGTTCTCTTTCTGCTTGTACACTATCGGCGCTCTAACCATAGGCCCGCAGTCCACACAATACGCGTCTACCCTGTACGATTCTGTTATAAATCTCTCCGCCACCCCGCATGATGCACACGGATCATTGATATTTAACTCTCTGTTGTTGGTCCTGTGGAGATTGCAGAACAGTGAACCATCAGCCCTCTTGTCCTGGCATACAGGATGGATGCATACCGACTTAGTGTAACTGGCTATATACCCTCGCCGCTCAGCGGCAGCGCATGCCCGGCACAATCCTGCCGAGAAATTGTTGGTGTAACTGTAATCAGCCCCGCACTCTTTGCATGGATTGGCTGCCTTGCGAGCACTGGGAAGGCTCGCTTCTCTGCGCTCCATGTCAGAGATATGCGCTTTCTTGCGCGCCTCTAATGCTGCGATCCTCTCCTCCAGAGTCATTGTATTTTCCTTTATGACAGTGCAGGCTGCAGGCAATGCCTCTCGACTCCATCCCATGGAATCCATGGCCCATGTATTTATATTATGTGTTTTCATATAAAAATCTCCTGTTAATCGTGGACCCTTAGCTTATACCGTTTAATTTTAAGCGGCACGGTTTACACTGGTCTCCAAGCCATGAAAGCGAGCATACATGCCTGGCGTTAACTTGGTCCAGCAGCTATGGTTTTGTAACCGATCCCACGTGACCGGCGAAACTATTCAAAGGAGCACCGCTCCGCCGTTCAAATTCTATTGGATGGCCCCGAATGGCCGCCCTGTTTACTTAATTTGTAAAATATTTAAGCCAAAAACTCCTCTCCATCAAATAGAGCAGCCCGCGGGAAAGTAGCCGCCTCATACTTGGTTACAACATGGTCGCCGTTCTTGTCTAGCGCGCTGTTTGCGTTATATTGCCGAGGCCTGGTGGCGAGTGTCCACATCTCATAGTCATTCGGCTTGCCAACTGCTACCGGCCAGATTATCGCCATGTACATGTCCTCAAGATTTTTTATGCGCCCTGCGAATGGCTTGAAGTACTTGCGCACGTAGATATTCAGCTGCTGCTCTGCAGTCATCAGTGCCAGCTTGTCAACTGTTGTGCCCAATCCAATAGCCGTGGCCCCCATAAACTGGATAAGCCCGGTTGCAGAGCTGTTAGGATTCTTAACGGACGGGCTAAAAGTCCTCGCGGTCTCAAAGGCCATGCACGCCATAAGCCAATTTGGGTCGCACCCTATATCTATTGCGATGTCTCGCACGATCTGCCGGAACTCTGGTGATACCTTAGCCCCCCACACCAAAGGCCTGACTAATGGAGCCATGTCAGGATGATTTGATATTGCTCCCTGCTCTGACATAAGACTGGCTGTTGCCACAGATCTAAGCTCCTGCAATTGGTCCAGCGCCTTGCTGATAGCAGCATAAGTTTTTGGCCCAATATACCCATCAACATCAACATCTATACCGAATGACCTAAGTTTGCGCTGTATATCCGTTATTACCATGCTGAATCTGTAATCGTCCATCATCAAACACCCTCTGTCAGTCCAAAATACAAGGCCGCCACAATAACCTGCATGCATACCACGATTGCGGCGATTTCTGCAGGGCTTGCTATTACCACCGCTTTTTTCCATACAGTAAGCTTAGCCTGATTCATCGGCTCGTAATATTTTCTTATTTCCATTTTCTCAATCCCCCAATTAATAAAGCGCCTAAAGCAACGAGGGCAAAAGGCCCTGGCTCTGACACGTGCGCTACACTACTACAACTGCCACTACTACTGCCACCGTTACCCTTGCCAATCATAGGCCCGACTCCCCACGACTCAAACATTTGGCCTATAACCCATGGATGGACGCGCCCAGTTGTACTACTTCGTGGAACCTGATAAAACTCAGCTCCTGGCGGCTTTTCGTAATACGAGTAGGGCGGTATTTCTGGTGATGGTGGATCTGCCTCGCATGGCAGCCCGCCCTTTGTCAGGCAGTCAGCATCTGGGTAATACTCGTGCTTAATCCCGAATTCCGTGCTGTTATAATAAGTCTCAGCCCACACAGCATCACCAGATCCGCACTCAGTATGCATGGCAGGCTCAGAATGCATCCAGTACACAATCCCACCAATAGTAGCAGCAAACAGAGCCGCGCCTACTATTTCATTGCTCCATCTGCCTGTACGCCTACGCCTGCGGATCATTCCCGCACCTCATTACAGAATTCACCGAAATATTCCTTTGCTGCAACATGCCTTGCTGCGGCTGCCTTTTCGATGGTGTCGAATCTTCCAAGGTGGAGCTGCTTTCCCTGAACACAGATATAGGCTATCCACTTCTGGCTCCGCTTGTCCAAATGAACCCCGCGAACCCCTGAAGTGTTAGTAGAGTTCATGCGACGCGCCCCTGTGGCCTTACTCCATGTACCGCAAGCAAGATTATCCCACTTTAAGTTTTTAATGTCTTTATCCATGAATAGCATTTTTTCTCCAGATTTAGGCCATGCTCCCGTATAAATGCCAAATGCTATGATGGCCTTGGTCATCAGCCTGTTATTAAATCTAACTGCGCGACACGCCCCCACGGCAACCATCCCGGATGTGTTGCAAAAAGGACGGTCAACCTTCCAAATAAGCTCGCCAGTATCCGGGTTATAAGACCATAACTCGCGAGCTTCTTCTACCGTTATCCCTCTGTACGTTTTCATTTAAATTTACTCCTTGCATTGTTATTAAATTAAATGGGCAACCGCTAAGTTCCAGAGACTCATTTTACCTCCAGCCATTTGGGATGCCGCTGGCCACCCGTGGTACTACTTGCTCATGTGCGACCAGGGCATCCTTATTTGGTAAATGCCGCGATGTATATTTCCACGACATCCCCGCAATTAACAACCATCCCTTTCTCCCGCAGCGAGATGATGCAATGGTCTGGCGTGCCTATGGCGTATTTGGCGAGTATCGCACTAACTTTGGCAACAACTGCCAGATGCGCTCCCACAATGGCAATTTTGGGTCCGTCAAATCCACCTAACTTGAGTAGGTTTAAATCTGGATAAGAGTCGTCCATCGTATCTAATGGCATAATTGCTCCATTAGAGCCGGATAGTGTAGCGGGTGCGCCATTAGAGCCTGATACAGATAGCGTTACCTCTTTCTCTTTGGTAAAAGCCTTTAGAGCGGCGGTCAAAGATGCACCTGGAATGAGCACATCCACGCCATTGTAACTATAGCCAGATGGTAATTTGATAATACTTATTGCGATGTGGTTATTGCAACTGCTGATCGTGTTACCCTTGATATACACACACTCCAAAGCGCGCCGGAACGGCTTTTTGGCCACGCCCAGAAGGGCGATTTCCAGCATATATTTTGGTATCACTGTGTTCATCTCAATCTCCTTGTAAAATTAAATGGGCAACCGCCAAGTTCCAGAGACTCATTTTACCCTCCAACCATTTGTAAGATTAACCAGCTGCGGAAACTCTCGCGCCCCGACTACCTGCTCCGGCTCAATGCTCCCCCATGTGAAGAAGGCAACAGCTCCTATATCCAGACCCAGGGTATCAATGGCGAGCTTATACTCTGTCATGATCTTTGCGCAATCCCACATGCCGCATAAATGAGGAGACGACATTGCAGGCGGGATCAAGGCGATCTTGCGAGCAGCCCCATTAATAGGCTCACCGTGCAGAGTGTTATACCGCGTGACAGTATTGAAAATTGTAGAATGTTCGGCCATCGCGTCTGGCTTGCCCTGCTGTACGCAGTCGATAAGACAAAAGTAATTATCTACCGACAGGTAGTTAACTGTCTTTGCCATATCAAATTCATTACTCCAGTCAGGTACTACCGTATAGGCCTCATTGTGCCAAGATAAAGAACCTCCTATATTAGCCTTAACCACTGCATCCGCAGCTTCTATCCGGTTAATATGCCACTCGTTTGATTGCCCTTGCCCGCTGCTGATGATCTCATCATACAGCACGATAATTTGCAGTCCGTGACTATTTGCCAGATTGATATCCTGCGCAAAGTCCACAGGATCAAACTCGGCGAACTCTGCAGGCGACACAACTACAACAGCGGCGGAAAATCCTGAAGCGCCACCAAGATAATCTACAGCGTTGCTTGCTCCATTGTTAGCGGATCCATCATATATGAACCCGAAAGCGTTATGGTCTGTCTGTGCCCTAACCTCTGCAACCTGCGCAGGATCTGTTACCAATGCGCCTATATTGTCAATATTGAAGTCAGCCATAGCAGCTCCTGAGAACATTTCCGCAACAGCAATTGCCAATATTGTGCGGTTTAATTTTCTATTGATTTTCATTTTGCGCTCCTTGTTTAAATGTGTTGAACATCAACCCCATGCCTTGCATCATACACTCATAAAAACACTTGTCAACATTTATTTACCATTGTCAAATTGCCTGCTGAATCCGTATTGCATGCTGTCTTCAAATTGCCTGCTGTTGCCATACTGCTGACTGTGACCGAATTGCCTGCTGCTCCCATATTGCTGGCTGTATCCAGTTTGCTGGCTGTCGTCGTATTGCTGACTGATTCCATATTGCCTGCTGTTGCCATATTGCTGGCTGTTGCCATATTGCATGCTATTGTCGTATTGCCGACTGTTGCAGAATTGCATGCTATAGTCGTATTGCTGGCTTCTGCCGGATTGCTGGCTGTTGCCTGATTGCATGCTGTAGTCGTAACCAACTGAATCGCCACTGCGATGTGAATCTTGATAACCCGTTGCTTCGTCGAAAATCCAGCAGTTTCCTTCATGGGATAAGTTGTCTTCGGACTGTACAAATCCGCCTAAGTCACCTGCTTTTACAGGTTTGTGTATTGTGTCGAAACTTTGTAACGCTCTGATTCTGTAAACAGTTTCTCCTGTCGGCATTATTTTTGACTCATTTGTTAATTCGTATTTTTGTTTGGTGTTAGCGCTCATGATCGTTGCCCCTGTGTTGATGATATAAATCTGATTAATCTTGACTGCCGCCACATTGTTTACTGTCACCATATTGAAGGCTGTTACCATACTGGCGACTATTGCCATATTGCCAACTATTGCCATATTGCCAACTGTTTCCATATTGGCGGCTATAGTCATACTGTATGCTGTCACCATACTGTCGGCTGTAGCCAAACTGATGGCTGTAGCCATATTGCCAACTGTTTCCATACTGACGGCTGTAACCATATTGACGGCTGTAACCGTATTGCTGGCTTTTGCCATATTGACGGCTGTAACCGTATTGCTGGCTTTTGCCATAACCCACAGAGTCGCCACTGCGATATGAATCTTGATAACCCGTTGCCTCATCAAAAAGCCAGCACTCACCTTCATGGGACAGGTTAGATTCTGATTGCACCCAACCTCCTAAGTCACCGGCTTTAACTGGTTTATAGATCGTGTCGAAACTGCGTAACGATCTTATTCGATACACGGTTTCACCTGTAGGCATGGTTTTTGACGTATTTGTCAGTTCATATTTTTTCATTCTATGATCCTCATTTAAAGTAGATAAACATCAACCCTATGAGCAGCATCATACACCAACAAAAACACTTGTCAACATTTATTTACCCTTACCTTGTCGACACGAGATATACCCGCGCTTGCGCGCTACTACATAGGCAAACATCATCCTGGTTGACGCGTGCCCAAGATGCGATAATCCGCTCTCTGAGTCTATACGCTCCCCCCTAAGATGCTTTACCGCATGGCTTATAGCAGCGTATATGTGATCACTGATTGGAATCATGTCCCATCCTGCAGCCGGGTATTTTGTCATGCCAAACGCGAGCACGGCTTCAACTTCCGCCAACCAATCAGGGTCCACTAATTTTAATTGCGTGATCATTGCATGCATCGCAAGATATGCGCAATAACATCAACGGTAAACCCGTTACCCAATGCCTTATATCGCTGGGTGTTGCTTACAAGCTGCTTACCGTCCTCATTGGTGATAAGGGTGAATCCAGAATTAAGTGTTTGTAATCTCTCGCATTCAACAGGCGTTAGTTTTCTAAATCCATCAACAGTAGCAAGGAAATTATTTTGCTCCCATGAATTTGACCCAAGTGTCGGGCATTTTCCATCCAACGCCATAAACCCTCCAGAATTAAATCCCCTTGATCTTTGAAATATCAATTGCCTACGACTCTTCTCAAAGTATTGCTCTAAAGTTCCTCCCTTAAAGTAATTCGCATCGATACAAAAAGACTTTTCTCTATCTGTTACTCCATTCT
Organism: Nitrosomonas sp.; assembly: GCA_016703745.1. Lineage (NCBI taxonomy): Bacteria > Pseudomonadati > Pseudomonadota > Betaproteobacteria > Nitrosomonadales > Nitrosomonadaceae > Nitrosomonas > Nitrosomonas sp. The sequence goes on from JADJBK010000001.1 coordinate 6,267, forward strand.
CAAGAATATCTGCAAGGACAATACCTTTATCTTCCGGCTGCCCGAAACTCCAGTTGGCCCAATAAAGGCGCTGCCTGTTCTGAGCGCTTAGAAGCGAGCTGTTGATAAAAACAGGCTCAACACCTAAATGCTTGCTGATCACATCCAGTGATTCTTTTTTCATTTTGACGTTTTCTAACAAGAACTTAACGTCAGGGTTAACTCTGCGAATGTGGTTTAAAATATCAACGTACACAAAAAACAGCCTTGAGCGTGGGTCATTGAATGCCAGTTGCTTACCAGAAAAGCTGAAGCCTTGGCAAGGCGAACCCCCAATCAACAACCCGATTGATGACCAGTCGATGTCCCACTCGCGCCACCTGGTAACATCGCCAAGTTGCACGGTGCTGGGGTAGTTGTGCTGAGTTATCTGTATCGCGTACCGGTCTACCTCAGCTGCGTAGTAGGTGTGTGGAGTTATGCCAGCCCGCTCCAATGCCACTTGAGCGCAGCTTATTCCGTCAAATAGGCTTAATACGTTCATCTCGCGGTCCTCAATGCAAAATCCAGCGCCTTTTCAAGCTCTTCGGGTGCTTTACTGCGTACGTCTGCCTCGACGACCTTTTCCATATCCACAAATTGCTTGTAAGTTGGATCCTTAACAAAGCCAAGTATCAGCTCAGGGGGGCGCTCCTTCCTCCTTCGTGGGCGCCTATTCTCGCTTACCGGAACCTGCTCCTTAACAACTATAATTCTGTCCTTCGGACGGAAGGCCCTCCATATACCGGGCGCAAGTGTAGATTTTACCGGTGGAGTTAGCTTTGAGATCAGCTTTGATAGATTGCTGCGCGAGATATTCCCGGCCGCATTAAGCTTAGCGCCCGGCCCAGGCACCGTGTAACTGCCTGCATCCATGTATCCATTTGATATTAGATAGCGCTCATAAGGCTTTTGCTCTCGCTGTCCGCCAGTAAACAAGTGGCCAAATAACCTAGTATTATCAACCTTAACCCTAGCCACGGGAGCGCGCTTAGTAGCCTTATCAATCTTGATCTGACGCAATGCGAACCGCCCGGGCTTCTGCAATTTCCGCTCCATTTCAGCCTGCGTGGCCTTGCGCCCAGACCATGCAAGCGCAGTGAGCGCAAGCGCCGTAGCAAATGGCACCTGCTCCCTCTGCGTGTACGTAAGCTCACGTACCATCTTGTCCAGGTCGCTGCGTATTGATATCATCTGGTCCCCACCATAGTAACGATAAGCCTGTTGTCGCGGCTTATCGTATCAACTCGCAATCCCGCCGCCTTTGTGTATCGGTATATCTTTTGTCTTGCCGCAGCCAATGCAGCTGATCCTTCGGCCGAAAAATCGAATTCGACAGATTCACCGGTCGAAAGATCCAGGGTCGTGCTGATTAAAAGATCCTTCGGCGGCGTGATTCCGTGCGTAATAATCATTTTTATTTCTCCTAAAACGTCTATTTTCATTTAATAAACGCGAAACGTCAAGAACTTTTTACATTTATCGGCTAACCACTGGCTCCATGCAAACCGACATCAAACTATCACTCAGAATGCCCCCAGAATCGATCAGAACCGCCCTAGAATCGATTATCTTTTGAATCCTATGTCGTAGTACCAAATAGCACTTACAAGGCCTTGTAGGTCGTTTAAATGGCTCGGCATGCTTCTTATCCTGATTTTGGGGTATGTGGTGGAAATTCACGAATTTCCCGAAAATCACTTTTGATTCAATAACTTACACGGGCTGAGGTGTTTTTTCAGGTGGAATTTCGAAGCCGGAATTCTTCATTTAAATCAACATCTTAAGCCTATTTTGGGGTGAAAAGGTGGAATTCCCTAAGCGCATGTATAGGGGTATACATGCATAGTACCGTATAAAAAAACTGTAATTTCTCTTAATGAGAATAATTCCTATTTAAGAATAATTCTTATCTAATAGGAATTATTATAATAATAATTATTATATATATATATATATACCCCATATATATATATATATATATATACTACAATACTTTCAAGAACTTAGCGCGAGGTGACGAGAATACCTCGCCCCCCTCACAATCGGCTGAAACGCCATGTGCATGCGGGTTACAGCCGATTCCAATTTAACCTCAAATCCGTCCCAATATCACTGATTTAGCTTGTATTCACGCTTGCCGTTCGATGCGTCAGATGAAAGAAGCCCTTGATTACACATCTCTTTTAGGTTTTCCCTTATCAATTCCGCTCTATTCCCAGTGAAACTGATGAAAGGTTCGACTCCTTTGCGAGACTGTAAAATTTCTCTCTCTGTAATCAAGTCCTTGCGCTTAAACATCCTCAAAATGGCCTCAAATTCAGACTTTTGTCCTGATATCCCCTTACTCTGACAAAGGTTAAGACTGGAAATAAGTAGATCATCAGCAATGCCGATGGCCGCCATAACATGAAAATCCTCAATCAAATCATTGTCTTGATCATACAGCAAATGCATGTTTGACGCCAGTTTAAGGATGGTTATATCCACTTTGCCAGCAGCTCCACGTAAGGCTGCGTGTCCAAATTTGCCGCCGTCGGCCAGGTGCGGCTCTATCTCTTGCCGGTAATTGTCGATTAGTTGCCAGCCTCGTGACGATAGCCGTAATGGTATAAGATCAGCTAACCTCTTGGGATCTTCTAGGATCTCGTCGATAAAATGGCACTTATTGTTGTAAAAGAGCTTTTCGATATCGCCGAAGAAACCGAACTTTTCAGCATCTCGCGTGAAGTCCCGCTTGCCTAAATAGTGAGGCTCGCTTAGCATGATGAATCGCTCAGCAAGCCCCGTTCCATTACTGGCGGATAGGACTTTTTCAATTCCGCCGGGCTGGGCAAAGCACACTACACTGCCAACCACAGATCCGCAGTATGCCTTTCTGGAAGTGCGCCGAGTAGCCACATTGCCGCCGTCAAATCCGTTTAAGATGGCGTCGTTGTTGTTTGCCCTGCCTTTCTCGCCGTAGCTCAGGCCCAAGAGCGAGTCAAAAAGACCTTGCTCACTTGATATGGCGGAAAAAAAAACCTTTGTTTTCAGTGAGTACCGCGTCAAGCGCCTCTGGCGTAGAATTTGTTACAAACAACTGCCTTGATGCAATATCCAGCCGCTTATCAATATCATCCTCTTCATCTTCAGTCTTTGCTTTATCTCGCGCCCCAACTAGCGCGCCAATTACCGCCACCTGCTGATCAATAAATTTTTGTTGGAACATCTTGATCACGCGTGACTTGCCAGTTGCTGGAGGCTGCTCTAATACTGCATATATCCCTATTGGCAGCCGATCTCCATTTGGATAAGATACGCACCATTTACGCATCGCGATTGAGCTAAAAACCCCAAGTCCAGCCATAAAAACAGTGCTGGGAGGCATGTATGCGCGTTTTGCAAGACTCTCTGATATGCGCCTTATAATGTGCTCCTCGTGTATATGCCGCAACAAATCAAGCTCGCAGTACCTGCTGCCGTCGTCAAGAGTTTTATTGATTCCTGATACCGGCGTGTATTTCATTTCGATTATATTAGTCATTGTTTCCCTTGCTTAAATAGTCGTTCCAATCCTCACCCACATTTGGAGGCATCAGCACGCTTCCATATACTGCAAGCGCGGCATCCTCTGCTGCTTTTTGCCCGACTCCAGACTCATCGTTGTCTGCGCATACGATGATCTCATGGCCTTTAAACAGGCTATTGATCTCCAGTGCTACAGGCTTTAGGTTACCGGCATCAAAGGCAACTATTACACAGTGCCCTGTGTGATCCCGCAGGCTGGCTCCTGTAGCGAAGCCCTCGCAGATCAATAGCTTGTCTGTAGGCTCTCCTATAGGGAAAAAGCATCCATTTTTGCGTCCGCCAGACAAGAAGCGCTTTGTGCCGTCGGCATTTATAAATTGCAGGTTAACAAGCGCCTTATCCGCATTGTATAAAGGAATGACCAGCGCACCTGCAAATTCGCGCGCTCCAAATGGCTTGATCTTTTTGGCGGCAAGGTAGGGATGCTCTACAGCATGCGCCGATCCATGCCAATATGTAGATGCTTTACGCGCTGCCTTCGCTTGCATCTTTTTTCGCTCATCGTCTGCAGCCTGCTTGGATTTCTCTATGCGCTCCTGATTTGGTGGCTCACCGCTTGCGCTCCATGATTGAGATATGCCCGACTTAAAATCACAAAACCAGCCTGCTGGCGGCTCGTCGGGGTAATGTATATAGCTGCCATTCTTTGTCCCAGGAGAGTGCCCAGGGACGTGAAACCTGTGGATCTTTCCATCGGATATTATCTCGCCTGTATAATTGATACCTGCAGCGTGCATTGCTTCAATCATTTTATTAACTCCCTGGTTACAAGTAACCAGAATTCTCGGGCTTCCTCTGGATTTAGATCGGCGTAGTCTATAGCGTCCTGCGTTTCCTCCTGTCCCCAATCATCACTACTTGCATAAATTTTTATCAGGTCAGCTGTTGTATAGGTATTCATATTTTTATCTCCTTTTTGTAAATATGATTTGACAATATAAACACCGTGCTATATCTTGTCAACATCGAATGACACACAGCAAGATTTTTAAAAGGATTAGAAACATGTTAGAAATAGTAAAGACTGAAGATACCGGAATTATCATAGCCACCATAACCGGCGAAGCAGGAATTGGCAAAACATCGTTAGCCTGCACTTTCCCAAAGCCCATCGTTATAAAGACTGAAGATGGTTTAAAGTCTGTGCCAATAGCGAGCAGGCCGGATGCTCTGGAATTGGTCGAAGATGCAGATCAGCTATTTAAACAGTTGGCTGCTATACTAAAGGAGAATCATGACTATAAAACGTTGATTATAGACAGCATCACCCAATTGGATCAGGTATTTACAGACAAGATAATATCTGAAGAAAGATCAGAAACCAAGACTCTGGCAACTGCAATGGGAGGATATGGAGCTGGGTTTAATGCATTGTCTGCTATGCATGGCAGGGTGCGCAAATACGCTCAGGCAATACACGATAAGCGCAAAATGAACATAATCTTTGTAGCCCATACTGATATGGAAACCATAGATCTGCCTGATCAGGACCCGTACAGCAGGTACTCGCTGCGCATCCATAAGAAGAGCCTGAAGCATTACGTTGATAACGTAGACCTTGTAGGGCATATCAAGCTGGATATGGTGGTAAAAGGAAAAGACAAAATAAAAAAAGCAGGCAGTAATGGATCTCGCTACATGGTGGCATATACCACCGCTAACTGTGTTAGCAAAAACAGATTTGGTATCAGCGATGATATCCAGATAGAAATTGGTAAAAACCCTTTACAATCAATCATTAAATAAGGAAAACATTATGTCATTTTGGACACTATCTAACGGCGAAAACATAAAACCAACAGATAATTTTGAATCTGGAGGATTTAAGCTTATACCGGACGGTACAGTATGTAATGCGGTCATCGAAGACGCTGCCTGGGACACGATACAGCCGAACGAAAGGAACTCTGAGCCGGAAGAATACATATCAATACAGTGGAAGATCGAATCACCAAGCGAATTTAAGGGCGCGACTATATTTCAAAAAGTTAGATGCAAGAGATCTGAAGAGAAACAACGCGACTCTGCCCTGCAGATGCTGGTAACCATAGATACGCTCGCGCAGGGTAGGCTCCAAAAACTGGACGGTGACCCAACAGACAGGCATCTGCAAGTAGCGCTTGAGTCCGCGAAAATGAGCATAAAAGTAAGAGTCTGGGAGTTTGGAGACAAATCGGGGAATTGGGTGTCAGGCGTGTCCAAATATCAGAAAGGTGGTGCAGATATCGAATCAGACGACATCCCTTTCTATCTATGAAAAACAACCACATAGACGTTGAGCAGCGTTCTGACGCGTGGTTCCTTGCCCGCAAGGGCAGGGTTACCGCATCAATTGCAGGCGCATTACTTGGCATTGATCCCCTTGTGTCTACAAGTCAGGCCATAAAAAGGATACTTTCTATTGGCTCCCAAATGTCTGATAACCAGGCAATGTGTAACGGGCGCATCTTCGAGGATTTCGCCAGAGAAGATTTTGAGATAGAAACAGGTATGCAAGTAGAGCAGTGCGGATTTTTTACGCACGGGGATTGGCTTGGAGGATCCCCGGACGGGCTTGTTAGCGACGGATCCATAATTGAGATAAAGATACCATATTCAGACAAGGATTTTGTATCCATATATGCTAAGCCGCACTACTACGCCCAGGTACAGATATGCATGCACCTGACCGGAAAGCACAAAGCATATTTTTATCAATGGTCTAGCACCAAAAAATCCATGTTGGAGATAGTGCAGTATGACCCGATCTGGATACAGGTAAACCTGCCAATATTACAGGAGATACACAAAATGATACATACCCCGCCAGATCATCTAAACAAAATGGTGATTAAATACAAGACAATAACAGACTCTATAAAAGAGTTTGAGATCGCCAAGAAAGAATTACTCGATCAGATAGTCTTGGCTTGTGACAACAAAGAAACAATCGTCGGTGAGCACCAGGTTAAGGTTACCACGAGAAAAGGCACGGTTGATTACAAGCGCCTGTGTAGTGATGCAGGACTTAACCCTGAAGATTACCGCGGCAGCGATATATCGTATTGGTCTATAAAGTAACAATGGAAGA
>JADJBK010000002.1 GCA_016703745.1 Nitrosomonas sp.
AAATGCTTAGACCGTACCAACAGAGCGCCCATGATGCTGTCATGTCTTGGGTGTTGCTCAACCGTGAGTCGTGCGTCATCGATGCGGCCACAGCTGCCGGGAAAAGTCACATAATCGCGGCAGTTGTAGAATCTCTGCATAAGGCAAGCAATGGGAAGAAAGTGTTATGCCTTGCGCCGTCTGCAGACCTGGTAATCCAGAACAGAGATAAATATGTGGCCACCGGCAACCCCGCAAGCCTTTATAGCGCATCTCTTGGGCGCAAGTCTCTGAAGCATAAAGCAGTTTTCGGTACGCCTGTAACAGTGCTAAACGCCATTGCCAGTTTCGGAGGGGATTTTTGCGCGGTTATCGTCGATGAGTGCCACGAGATAACGCCCACCATAAAAACAATAATAGCCAGCCTGCAAGCGCGTAACAGTAACCTGCGCGTTATCGGCCGAACGGCCACGCCATACAGGAGGCTCGAAGGATACATATATAAGGTAGACATAGACGGCAACCCGTCAAGCGATGACACTTCAGTAGCATATTTTCACAAGCTGGTTTACAGGATATCGCCACAGGAACTCATAGACGCAGGGTATATCACCAAGCCTATTATAGGATTTACGCGCGAGCACTACGACACGATAGGTATGCAGCTAAACAGGCTTGGATCTTTTGCTGCAGACGATCTTGACAAGGCATACAAAGGGCAAGGCAGAAAAACAGCACATATAATTAGAGACATAGTAGAGCAGGCGCAGAACAGGCATGGGGTTATGATCTTTGCCGCCAGCATAGCGCATGCAAAGGAGTGCATGGAGTCTTTGCCTGAGCACATATCTTGTATGGTGGATGGCACGACGCCCAAGAAAGAGCGCACCCGGATTCTGCAAATGTTCAAGGACAAAAAAATAAAATACTTAGTAAACCGTGACGTTTTAACGACAGGCTTTGACGCGCCACACGTAGACCTGGTGGCCTTGTTGCGGGCAACTGAATCGCCGTCCTTGCTGCAACAGATGATAGGTAGGGGGCTGCGACTGCACCAAGATAAAGACCATTGCCTGGTGCTTGATTACGCGGAAAATATTGCTCGCCATTGCCCGGATGGTGACGTTTTTAACCCAGAGATATCAGGATACAAGCGTAAGGGCGAGAGCGACATGATCTCCTGCACATGCAGCACATGTGGATCAACCAATACCTTCTTGGCCCGCCCTAACGAAGAAGGCTACGGGCTGCACGAAACCGGATACTTTACTGACCTCAACGGCAACAAGCTGCTAATACCATCTCACTATGGACGGCGCTGCCAATCATGGGATAAGGGCAAGCAATGCGGACATCGATGGATAGGCAAGGACTGCGAGTCATGCCTCCATACAAACGACATAGCAGCGCGCTTTTGCGAAAAATGCAAGCATGAGCTTGTGAATCCTAATGACAAGCTTACACACGACAGGATAAAAAGCATCCCTGTTATAGACTGGGTAATCGATGACGGAGTAAGCAAAAAAGGGAATAAATTCAAAAAGATCACATATATACTGGGCACAGGAACAAGCGTGCCGATCTGGTATGTAGAATCAAGGCACTTTCAAGCTAGGAAAGCTATGTGGGAATTAATCATCGCCACCAACAATTTAGAATCCCCACCAAAAGCAATTACCTATGTCAAGAATTGGAAAACAGGATTTCACGAAGTGGTTAAATACGAGACAACACTAAGGAGCAATAAAAATGAACACTAACACAGAAAAGAAATACGAGCTAACTGAAGAAACAAAAGTTATGCCATCTGGCGAAACCGTGTATCGAATCAGAGCGTTACGCAGTTTCGACACAATCTATAAACCTGTAGAAGCCGGTGACTTGGGCGGGTGGGTGCAGTCTGAAGCTAATTTATCCCACGAAGGAACATGTTGGCTTTTTGACGAAGCAACAGGTTATCAAAACTCTAAACGAACTGGTAACGCTATTGGTTATTGCAACAGTCGTCAGTTAGAAAACAGTCGCCAGTATGGTAACAGCAGGCAGTTTGGCTGCAGTGTTCAATCAGGAAGCAGCCAGCAGTATGGCGACAGCCAGCAGTTCGGCAACAGCCGTCAGTATGGAGACAGTCGCCAGTTTGGCAACAGCCGTCAATATGGCGACAGCCAGCAGTATGGCGACAGCCAGCAGTATGGCGACAGCCAGCAGTATAGCAACAGCCAATAGTTTGGTGACAGCGAACAGCATTGACTAAGTAACAATTATCACAGGAGTAGTGAAAATGACTAACACCAAAAAGAAATACGAGTTCACTGGAGAAACAAAAATAATGCCGACTGGAGAAACTGTGTACAGAATCAGAGCGTTACGCAGTTTCGACACAATCCATAAACCAGTGAAAGCTGGTGACTTGGGCGGATGGGTACAGTCAGAATCTAACCTGTCCCATGAAGGTGAGTGCTGGCTTTTTGATGAGGCAACGGGTTATCAAGATTCGCATCGCAGTGGTGAGTCTGTGGGTTATGGCAACAGTCAGCAATACGAAAATAGCCAACAGTTTGGCAGCAGTCAGCAATACGAAAATAGCCGTCAATATGGCAGCAGCCGTCAGTATGGCAAAAGCCAGCAATCAGGAAACAGTCGTCAATCTGACAACAGCCTTCAATATGGTGACAGTCAGCAGTTTGGCAGCAGTCAGCAATACGAAAATAGCCAACAGTACGGTGCCAGTCGCCAGTATGGCAAAAGCCAGCAATCAGGAAACAGTCGTCAGTACGGCAACAGCAGGCAATATGACAAAAGTTGGCAGTATGACAACAGCGAACAGTTTGATTACAGTTGGCAGTATGACAACAGCCAGCAATACGGTTACAGCAGGCAGTATGGCAACAGCGAACAGTTTGGCGACAGCAGGCAGTACGATAACAGTTGGCAGTACGGTTACAGCCGTCAGTATGGCAAAAGCCAGCAGTTTGGTTACAGCCAAAATCCCACGTATAATACCGATTTACCAGAAAAAGGAGACAAATAGATGATTTTCCCTGACTGGTTGACTGTTCACGGTGATAGATCCTTTCGCGGTCTATGCCCAAAGGAAACGGCAGAGCAAGTAACGTTTTTTGCGATGGTCCGTAAGAGCCATCCAATGGCGCCGGTACTGCATATTAGGAACGAAGGCATCAGGACTGCTTACCAGATAAGCAAGGAGAAGTCAGAAGGATTGATCACTGGAGCTGCGGATATTATAGGTATTGGCAGCCCAACCTTGGTAATAGAGTTAAAAAGAAAAGACCATACCAAGAGCAAGTATGGTGATGGGCAGCTTGACTTTTTATATTCGTGCCAAAATCTTGGCGCACGAGTTAGCGTATGCCTTGGACACGAGGCCGCATACAATGAATTCTTAGATTGGAGTAAAAAAAAATGGACTATATTAAAGAAGCAAGAAGAACCAGATCCGACGACTATCACGGGGGAAGCGTATCTTTCATGATTTCCGCGACTGTTTGACATCAGCCATAAAATCCCCTGCGAGAACTTGATCAAATTAAAAAGCCTTGTTCTACGGGAAAAAAATAGAGCATGACAGGATAAATGGCGATTGCTCGCTGTTGCCTGCATGGGTTGCTGATAGCGACGAACGAGCTATCGACATAATGCACGGAATAATCGGCAAAGCTACGGAAGCGGGTGAATTGCTGGAAGCCCTCTATAAGTGCACCATTGAAGGCGAACCACTTGATGAAAGCAACACCATTGAAGAAGTTGGGGATGGCCTCTGGTATGATGCCCTGATACTTGGAGCGCTTGGAGCAAGTTTTGAAGATGCACAGCGTATTAATATCTCAAAACTGCGCAAGAGATACCCGGACAAGTTTACCGCAGAAAGAGCAGAACATAGAGACATTGAAGCAGAAAGGCAGGTGATGGCAGACGCCGCAAATTATAGCGATGATGCGGCAGACCTTGCAATAGACCGTAAGCAAGACCTGCCGTTTATCAACGGCCAGTCATTTTACGACTAGGCTTGTGTGGTGTCCGCGTTGATGGCGTCAACGTCTGCGATTGCGGTCTGCAGAGCATTCAAAGCGTTTTCGACTTCGACCGGGACCACTTGTGCGTCATTAGCATTTTGTTTCAACGCGCTGACCTCGGCAAAAATTTTATTGACTGTCGCGGTCAGTGCATTTAGTACTACGGTAATTTCATTAATATTCATTGTCATTTCTCGATTTGGTGTTTGAGCCGGTTTATATCGCTCCGGCCCGGTAGCGCATCATCACCTGTAGTAAGTAATAATTTCATTGATTCCGCTCCCAGTGGGATCCGCCAAATATGCGCAGAGCTGCCCACATAGCCCAAGATTTAAGCAACGCCTTAAAACTTGCCCTGACCGCCAAGAAAGATGATTTATCATCAAACGTTCCTGCCATGTCCTGATAAGCAGCACCGCGGAAAGACTCGTCAGCATCTGCCCCGGTGTATTGTTTTCCGCTAGGCAATCGCCCTTGTGGTGAATACAGATAGTCATGCAGCGTTGCTGGCTCCTGCGCCAAGTTAGCAAACAGAGAGTACATCAAAGGTATCCCGCGCATACTCACAAAATTTGTGACAAAACCAACTGGCACAATAACCGTTCCCAGTGTGTCAGACTGGTAGACAAGCGGCGATTGCAAGATCCATTTTACGCCCTCGCCATCGTCAGACCCTCTTAGCATCCCGGCGTCCAAGGTGGTTACAAAATATCCCATCTATTTATCCTCCCCACTGTACGCGGTCCAGCCGATTGCTGCCGCAAAGCTCAAAACCTCGACATTTGACGACCGATCGAGCACCGAAAATGCCGATGCACCCACAGTGACCCCCAGAAGCCGTTTAACGCATTTATATGTTTTCTGTGGGTTTGACTTCAACAGCCAATAATTAATCGATTGTACGCGATCCTGCTTGACGTAATTTTCGAGCGAGTAGTAAATCATCACGCCAAAGGCGGTCAGAAAGAAAATCAGGCCCTTTTGCAATGGCGACAGGTATATCGCATTGATTGCATCGATCACAAAACCACCTTGAGGATCATCGCGCTAAAAGTAAGCGCATCCATTAATGCCTGATGCCCTTTTTGGCGGATATGAAAGCCTGTACCGACTCGTCCAGTTTTCGGCTCGCGACTGATAATCGTTTAGATTGGCTTTTTGCTCCGGTGAATACCTCCACCAATTAGCGGCGATTATCGCGGACAAAGTATCGTACTCAGCCTGCAACAGCCTGTAGTCTGCATCAAAGGATTGCATGCGACCGGCCAGACCGTCGAAGTCGCCTATTGACACACTCCACTTGGCGATAAAATCCTCATATCTTTTTTGGCGGAATTTACTTTGTTTGCCTCGTCCGCCGTTAGAGCTATGGATTTGATGGATGCCTCCACCTCGCCGGATGATATTGCTTCGTGCGCTATCCCTGCGTTAGTAACTGCGTTCCCGTATTTCTCGATCGCCGCGCAGCCAGTCAACATTGCAAACAATACCATAAAAATAAAAATAGACTACTCATATTCCCTCCGAATTAGCCTGCCATTTATATCTCGGTCAAATTTGCAGGCTTCATTTTAAACTCATCTTTTATCAGTCTTTTCCAGCTCTCGCAGTCTGACAGTGTAAATTGGTGGTCTGCGGCTACACACAACCCAGTCTAAAATCATCACGTCATCGTCTAAGAATCGCGCTGTCATTGTCCATCTGAACGGATCCTTTATTTCCCACCGGGGAATGCCTGCGCAGTATGCAAGACTTCACCGGGGTTCCAACTCACTAATGCTCAGGCGGCACCTAATTTTTTAATTGTCCCGATCTTTATCTGGCCAATGATTGCGCTAATGGATGCGCTTTGGAGGCGTAAGTATTAAATGATCCTCCAAGCGAGCTATCGTATCTGGGTAATGCATCCATCAATCAAAGCATTCCGGCTTGCATAATGTCATCTAGCTCGATGTTATGCGGTAGCGTTGATCTGATATGCCTGGAAATCTCTCGCCCCCAATGGAGCGTGTTCCAGGATCATATCATTTGTTATTATCATCAAACATCCCGGTAACATAAGATATTATCCCGATAGCAATTCCTGTTATAGCAGTGGTTGCTATCCACCCCTTTGCCTTTACACATGCCCTCGTGGATCAGATCGATTTTACTTCCATCTTCTCCGCGTGTTCGAACACGGTCTGCCGCCTTTTATTATCTCGTCTCGCACTTCGCGGTTGAGCCGCTCTAGATCGGATAGTCTGCCGCACATATCATGCAACTTTACCATTATTTCGATCGACTCATTGCGCGTAAGGGAGCATGGCTCATCATCTCTATCGTAAGATCGTCTTTCAATGATCGCTCCCCTACTATCCATTATCACGCTACATCTATAATAGACCCAACGCCATCAAGAGAGTCAAATCTAATCCCCAGTATCAACCGCCGTGTTGCCAGTGCCAAAAATCAACAAAAGCGCAATACATCTCTTGGTGGCTGCCGACGAATTGTAGATAATCGCATAGCGAGCATCAGTTGGATTTGCCCCATTGGCGGCGATCAGTACCTTAGCAGCACGCCAAGGGACAGTTGCTCCAGACATACCAAAATCAACGGATCCCAATGTAACGCCGCCAGCCGATAGTTGTTGTCTGGCGTAAACTCATTGGTTGCGTAGTTGACTGTCCCTGTGCTACTCAAAATGCGGCAACGCCGTCTCAACCGACGGGACAACCGCTGACGTAACTGTGGCAAGCTGATTACATCCGTATGCCTGGAGAATGTATCTTGTTGCCAAGATCTGCGCGGAACCGATTAAAAACCGAAACTGCTTCACGGTCGCCATTTTACAGCCTCCTCAATTATATAACTTTGATATTAAATGCGAA
>JADJBK010000003.1 GCA_016703745.1 Nitrosomonas sp.
TGATCGTAGGGCTTGAATAGTAATAGCTCTTGGCCTTCTCCCCGTGCGTGGTCTGCCTGCCCTCTGCCAGCTTTACGGGATCTCCTTCTCCGTCAACTGACAGCTCGGCGCGGTCGATCTCATCAAAGCTCACAAAGCGCGCAGGCACCTCCGCCAGATTAGCAGCGCTCCCAGCTGTGGCTATATACAGAGTGCCTCCGTCAAACATTTTGATATCTTGGCTGTTGGTAGCCAGCCTGCTACCTGGTGGAGCTACACGGCGAGTTATCACATCCACGGCCGCAACAGTCTTGTCAATCCGCTGAGCGATACGCTTCTGCAACTTACCTGTTGGCATCAGCCATAATAGATTACTTGGATGCTGATGTACGATATAACAAAACCAATTAAGGGCGACTTGCGTTTTAAGCATCTGTGATGCTGCCATCAACACCACTCGGCGCGACGGGTGGCGTACAGATAGTGATTGCATTATATGGCGGGCGTGTGGCGTGCGCGCAGTGCTGTACTTGCCGTACTCGCTGGCCCCCGACGACCGTGGGATAACCATGTAACGATCCGACCAAGCGTCAAGCGGCAGGGAAGGGTCTGGGAGGAGTCCTTCGGCAATGGCTTTAAGGAAAGTGTCTCCGCCGTCCAGGCTATGAAGCGTGGACGAATGGGCAATCTTGGTAATTAGGCGCACGAGTTTATATAGTCCTCAAGTCTCTGATTTAATTCGTCGAGCAACAGGTCCTCTATCTCTCGTGGATTGGTCAAGGATGATAGCTGCGGGGAAATCTGTTTACACATTGAGTGCAAAGAGTCCCTGAGCTTGCGTGATGACTCGAAGGCGGCTTTGTGCACATCGTCCCGGACAACCACATTCCCGCGGACAAGATCAAGCTCCATCTGATCACGGTCAGCAAGTATGCGTTCGCGGCGCGCCTTCTCCTTGACGAGTTCATACCCGTGATCTATGTACTGGTCGTCTGGGTTTCCCATTTACGATTTTGGATTTCTAGAAAATTATGCTTTCTTGCGCGCCTCTAATGCTGCGATCCTCTCCTCCAGAGTCATTGTATTTTCCTTTATGACAGTGCAGGCTGCAGGCAATGCCTCTCGACTCCATCCCATGGAATCCATGGCCCATGTATTTATATTATGTGTTTTCATATAAAAATCTCCTGTTAATCGTGGACCCTTAGCTTATACCGTTTAATTTTAAGCGGCACGGTTTACACTGGTCTCCAAGCCATGAAAGCGAGCATACATGCCTGGCGTTAACTTGGTACAGCAGCTATGGTTTTGTAACCGATCCCACGTGACCGGCGAAACTATTCAAAGGAGTACCGCTCCGCCGTTCAAATTCTATTGGAGGCCCCGAATGGCCGCCCTGTTTACTTAATTTGTAAAATATTTAAGCCAAAAACTCCGCCCCATCAAATAGAGCAGCCCGCGGGAAAGTAGCCGCCTCATACTTGGTTACAACATGGTCTCCGTTCTTGTCTAGCGAGCTGTTTGCGTTATATTGCCGAGGCCTGGTGGCGAGTGTCCACATTTCATAGTCATTCGGCTTGCCCACTGCTACAGGCCAGATTATCGCCATGTACATGTCCTCAAGATTTTTTATGCGCCCTGCGAATGGCTTGAAGTACTTGCGCACGTAGATATTCAGCTGCTGCTCTGCAGTCATCAGTGCCAGCTTGTCAACTGTTGTGCCCAATCCAATAGCCGTGGCCCCCATAAACTGGATAAGCCCGGTTGCAGAGCTGTTAGGATTCTTAACGGACGGGCTAAAAGTCCTCGCGGTCTCAAAGGCCATGCACGCCATAAGCCAATTTGGGTCGCACCCTATATCTATTGCGATGTCTCGCACGATCTGCCTGAACTCTGGTGATACCTTAGCCCCCCACACCAAAGGCCTGACTAATGGAGCCATGTCAGGATGATTTGATATTGCTCCCTGCTCTGACATAAGACTGGCTGTTGCCACAGATCTAAGCTCCTGCAATTGGTCCAGCGCCTTTCTGATAGCAGCATAAGTCTTTGGCCCAATATACCCATCAACATCAACATCTATACCGAATGACCTAAGTTTGCGCTGTATATCCGTTATTACCATGCTGAATCTGTAATCGTCCATCATCAAACACCCTCTGTCAGTCCAAAATACAAGGCCGCCACAATAACCTGCATGCATACCACGATTGCGGCGATTTCTGCAGGGCTTGCGATTACCGCCGCTTTTTTCCATACAGTAAGCTTAGCCTGATTCATCGGCTCGTAATATTTTCTTATTTCCATTTTCTCAATCCCCCAATTAATAAAGCGCCTAAAGCAACGAGGGCAAAAGGCCCTGGCTCTGACACGTGCGCTACACTACTACAACTGCCACTACTACTGCCACCGTTACCCTTGCCAATCATAGGCCCGACTCCCCACGACTCTAGCATCTGCCCTGCTATCCATGGATGGACGCGCCCAGTTGTACTGTTTCGCGGAACCTGCGAAAACTCAGATCCTGGTGGTTTCTCATAATACGAATACGGCGGTATTTCTGGTACAGGTGGATCTGCCTCGCATGGCAGCCCGCCCTTAGTCAGGCAATCAGCATCTGGGTAATACTCGTGCTTAATCCCGAATTCCGTGCTGTTATAATAAGCCTCCTGTCCAGCCCACACAGCATCACCAGATCCGCACTCAGTATGCATGTCAGGCTCAGAATGCATCATCCAGTACACAATCCCACCAATAGTGGCAGCAAACAGAGCCGCGCCTACTATTTCCCGGCTCCATCTACTTGTGCGCCTACGCCTGCGGATCACTCCCGCACCTCATTACAGAATTCACCGAAATATTCCTTTGCAGCAACATGCCTTGCTGCTGCCGCCTTTTCGATGGTCTCGAAACGCCCAAGGTGGCGATTCTTTCCCTGAGAATAGATATTGGCTCTCCACTTCTGGCTCTGCTTGTCCCAATGAACCCCGCGAACCCCTGAAGTGTTATTCGAGTTCATGCGATACGCCCCGGCGGCCTTACTCCATGCACCGCAAGCAAGATTATCCCACTTAAGGTTTTCGACGTCTTTGTCCTTAAATAGCACGACTTCCCCATCCTTAGGCCATGCTCCTGTATAAATGCCAAATGCTATTATGGCCTTGCTCATGCACCTGTTATTAAATCTAACTGCGCGATGCGCCCCCCCGGCAACCATCCCGGCTCTAACCTTGCGCCCTCGACCAACCTTCCAAATAAGCTCGCCATTAGCTGGGTTATAAGACCATAACTCGCGAGCATCTTCTACCGTTATCCCTTTGTACGTTTTCATTTAGATTTACTCCTTGCATTGTTATTAAATTAAATGGGCAACCGCCAAGTTCCAGAGACTCATTTTACCTCCAGCCATTTGTAAGATTAACCAGCTGCGGGAACTCTCGCGCCCCGACTACCTGCTCCCGCTCAATGCTCCCCCATGTGAAGAAGGCAACAGCTCCTATATCCAGACCCAGTGTATCAATGGCGAGCTTATACTCTGTCATGATCTTTGCGCAATCCCACATGCCGCATAAATGAGGAGACGACATTGCAGGCGGGATCAAGGCGATCTTGCGAGCAGCCCCATTAATAGGCGCACCGTGCAGAGTGTTATACCGCGTGACAGTATTGAAAATTGTAGAATGTTCGGCCATCGCGTCTGGCTTGCCCTGCTGTACGCAGTCGCTAAGACAAAAGTAATTATCTACCGACAGGTAGTTAACTGTCTTTGCCATATCAAATTCATTACTCCAGTCAGGTACTACCGTATAGGCCTCATTGTGCCAAGATAAAGAACCTCCTATATTAGCCTTAACCACTGCATCCGCAGCTTCTATCCGGTTAATATGCCACTCGTTTGATTGCCCTTGCCCGCTGCTGATGATCTCATCATACAGCACGATAATTTGCAGTCCGTGACTATTTGCCAGATTGATATCCTGCGCAAAGTCCACAGGATCAAACTCGGCGAACTCTGCAGGCGACACAACTACAACAGCGGCGGAAAATCCGGATGCTTCCCCAAGATAATCTACAGCGTTGCTTGCTCCATTGTTAGCGGATCCATCATATATGAACCCGAAAGCGTTATGGTCTGTCTGTGCCCTAACCTCTGCAACCTGCGCAGGATCTGTTACCAATGCGCCTATATTGTCAATATTGAAGTCAGCCATAGCAGCTCCTGAGAACATTTCCGCAACAGCAATTGCCAATATTGTGCGGTTTATTTTTTTATTTATATACATTTTGGTCTCCTTGTTTGGCAAGGCAAAACGCCTGCGCCATGACTTGCATCATACACTAACAAAAACACTTGTCAACAATTATTTGCATTATCTTGTATGCACTAGATATAACCACGCTTGCGCGCTACTACATAGGCAAACTTGACATCCTCCCCACGGCTAAAGCCGGGGGATTCCAAACCCTCGCGAGTTTGGTTCCTGCCCTGAATCGCCTCACTGCACGGCTTCATGTCTGACAGGCTTCAATTTCCGCTAATCCAGCGGTATTAATATTTTTTGCGGCGTTAATATCCCGGTCGAGGGTCGTCCCACACGAAGAACACGTCCATTGCCTTACGTTGAGCGCCTTCTTCCCGTCTAGGTGTCCACATGCCGAGCAAATCTGACTGCTCGGATACCACCGGCTTATCTTGACGAAAGACCGACCGTACCATGAGGCTTTGTATTCCAACTGCCTGACGAATTCAGACCAGCTTGCATCGCTGATTGATTTCGCAAGGCTACGGTTTTTCTGCATCCCCGCAACATTCAAGTCTTCTACCGATACCGTTTGGTTTTCACGAATAATTCTGGTTGATAGCTTGTGCAGGAAATCTTTGCGCGTGTCTGCGATTCTGGCGTGGATTCTCGCGACCTTAATCCTCGCCTTGTTACGATTATTTCCTCCATTCTGTTTGCGTGAAAGCTTGCGCTGGAAACGTGCCAGTCGTGCTTCATATTTGCGGTAAATCTTCGGTGCCGCAATCTTCTCTCCTTCGCTGGTAGCAATGAAACTATCCAACCCAAGGTCGATGCCGATAGATTTTTCATTGATCGGAAGAACCCGTTTTTCTGCTTCGCCTTGGAAGGCCACGAAGTAACGTCCGGCGGTGTCCTTACTGATCGTGATGCTGGAAACTTTTTCTGGCAAATGACGAGATTCAACGAAGTGAAGCGGCTCGTCGGACTTGGCAATGAACAGCTTTCCTTCCTTAATCCTGAAAGCATTCGACATCAGCCTGATCGACTGTTTGCCGTGTTTAGACTTGAATGTCGGGTACTTGCCGCGCTTGGCGAAGAAATTGCTAAACGCCTTGTCCTGATTGCGTAATGATTGCTGCAACGCAACGTTCGACACCTCGTAGAGCCAAGCGAGTTCATCGCTTTGCTTCATTTCCGTGAGGCGGGCTGCTGATTTTGTATAACCAATCTTCGTACCGTGAAGCGCGTATTCCTTGTTCCGCCAATCGAGAATACTGTTCCACACAAAACGAGCGCACCCAAATGTCTTGGCGAGAAGCTGCGCCTGACGGTCTGTTGGGTATGCCCTATATTTATGTGAACAATGTGCCATAAGCTAATATTACAAAATCTAATGCAGTTTGTAAAGCATCAACTTCCCGCCTTGACCACACGCCTAAAGGCTGGGGCTTGCGGCGGATTTTTTATCATCTAGCTGTCCTCAATGCAAAATCAAGTGCCTTTTCCAGCTCCTCGCTTGCTTTATTGCGAACTTCCGACTCGACGACCTTTTCCAGATCCACAAATTGCTTGTAAGTTGGATCCTTAACAAAGCCAAGTATCAGCTCAGGGGGGCGCTCCTTCCTCCTTCGTGGGCGCCTATTCTCGCTTACCGGAACCTGCTCCTTAACAACTATAATTCTGTCCTTCTGACGGAATGCCCTCCATATACCAGGCGCAAGTGTTGATTTTACTGGCGGCGTGAGTTTAGCGATTATCTTTGATAAATTACTACGCGAGATATTCCCGGCCGCATTAAGCTTAGCGCCCGGCCCAGGCACCGTGTAACTGCCTGCATCCATGTATCCATTTGATATTAGATAGCGCTCATAAGGCTTTTGCTCCCGCTGTCCGCCAGTAAACAAGTGACCAAATAACCTAGTATTATCAACCTTAACCCTAGCCACGGGAGCGCGCTTAGTAGCCTTATCAATCTTGATCTGACGCAATGCGAACCGCCCGGGCTTCTGCAATTTCCGCTCCATTTCAGCCTGCGTGGCCTTGCGCCCAGACCATGCAAGCGCAGTGAGCGCAAGCGCCGTAGCAAATGGCACCTGCTCCCTCTGCGTGTACGTAAGCTCACGTACCATCTTGTCCAGGTCGCTGCGTATTGATATCATCTAATTGCGCGAGAGACCCCGTCGTTCAGGCCGGGGAGGGATAGCGCGTCGGCGATAGCCGACTCCAACTCACGCATCTCCTATTGCGTTTGCTATCTTTGGTTGAAATTTGTACCCATAACCATCGTTACGGGCAATGAGTTTGCAATTTTTGTGACTGACACCTTGAACGGTTTGTTCCTGCGTAGTGATGTTAAAACTACCTGTTACACGTACGGCAACGCGTCCAACATATTCGCCAATCTTCTTGCCTTTAGTGACTATGGCTTTCACCATGTCACCAGTTTGAAAGCCTTTTACTGATTTCTGACGCATCAGATAAGCGCGTGGAAAGCCGAATTTTGTTAGCAATGTACGTTTATATTGACCGCGACCATTGCATTTAATTTCCAGCGTCGGAATATCCCAGTTTTCAACCGATGAAAATTCCCCTACACAAACTGCATCCAACGCATGTGCCTTGGGTATGCCGTGTTGTGTCCGATTAAATTTTGTTGTTGCGCCATTGGATAATTCAACCGGTAATTCGGTTTTTTTGAGCTGATTAGCCAATGCCCAACGGGTTGCATTAACCGCCGCCGCGTCTTTTAACGGACGTTTAGCTTGTGCCTCAATCTTCTTCAGTTGTTCGGGCTTGTTTTTCAAGAAAACTTTTATATCCAGTGCGCCTTTTTTCTTATTGCAAGGTTCACAAGCTAAGGTAAGATTGGACACTGCATTGCTGCCACCATTGGCTTTCGGATTGATGTGCTCAATTTGCAGCGGCACATTCTCAGCTGCACAATAAGCGCATTTCCTATCCCATTTTTCGAGCAAATACTCGCGCACACTGTAGCCCGCAAGGGTTCCTTGCTGATATTCAACGCCGGATATTTCAGGGTTACGCATTAACTGCATATCGAATTTAACCAGCTCCTGAGAAATAGCCGTAATTGGTGCGACCTTCTGCAATTTAGCTGCCCAGCTTATGGTTGTGTCTATCCGATGTTGTAATGACGGCGCTAACCAGCCTTTCGGTTTGGTACGATTATCAAAACGTGGTTGGCGATAACGTAGGTTGCCCCGTCTGCGTCTGCGCATGGCACTACGTGAAGTTAAGCTATCGCTGATAGCCAGTCCACGATGATTAAGCTGAAGCAAATTTAAGACGGTTAAGTTGACGCTAATTTCTCCAGTATCGGTGTCAATCGTTTCGCTTTCGCGAACGACAGCGATTCCAGTATAACGGCTGCCTGGGTCAAGTTTTACCCGAAGCGGCTGAACTTCACCTCCCACACGGTCTTTTAACCGAATGGTGAATGGGTACATTTTTACAACAACTGCACGGCCTCTATCAAGCAATAACCTTGCCCGTTTTTCAGAGCAAGGCATTAGTGGTTGTTTCTTCTTATCAAGTACAAATACTGCCATTTTAAAATTCCTTCCCTTACGGGACTGGTAACGTGTTTAAAAAACATCTCCCTTCGACAATGCACATAACCGGCCCCAACTGTTGCCAGTGGCGGAAAGAACCTTCGGGGCTTTACTTTTCCCAAGCGTGACCCAATCCTTTTAGAGCAGCGAACTAAGGAAGCATTCGCTGGTAAGTCTTAACGACCTGTTATGTGCGTAGTGCCTTGCGGCACTGAGTCTGGTCAACCTAGCTCTTGCAAGCTCCGCCCTTTAGGGCGGGGTAGTTGACCTGGTCCCCACCATAGTAACGATAAGCCTGTTGTCGCGGCTTACCGTATCAACTCGCAATCCCGCCGCCTTTGTGTATCGGTATATCTTTTGTCTTGCCGCAGTAAATGCAGCTGATCCTTCGTCCGAAAAATCGAATTCAACAGATTCACCGGGAGCAAGATCCATGGTCGTGCTGATTAAAAGATCCTTCGGCGGTGTGATTCCGTGCGTAATAATCATTTTTATTTCTCCTAAAACGTCTATTTTCCTTTAATAAACGCGAAACGTCAAGAAATTTTCACATTTATCGGTTATTCACTGGCTCCATGCAAACCGACATCAAACTATCACCCAGAATGCCCCCAGAATCGATCAGAACCGCCCTAGAATCGATTATCTTTTGAATCCTATGTCGTAGTACCAAATAGCACTTCCATAGCCTTGTAGGCCGTTTAAACGGCTCGGCATGCTTCTTATCCTGATTTTGGGGTGTGGGGTGAAAATCCACGAATTTCCCGAAAATCACTTTTGATTCAATAGCTTGCGCTGTTTTGAGGTGCTTTATGAGGTGAAACTCAGAAGTCGAATTCTTCATTTAAATCAACAGCTTAAGCGCGTTTGGGGTGAAAAGGTGGAATTCCCTAAGCGCATGTATAGGGGTATACATGCATAGGACTGTATAAAAAAAACTGTAATTTTTCTTAATAAGAATAATTCCTATTTGAGAATAATTATTATCTAATAAGTATTATTATTATAATAATTATTATTAATATAATATATATATACCCCATATATATATATATATATATATAATACAATACTTTCAAGAACTTAGCGTGAGGTGACCGGAATACCACGCCCGCCCCACAATCGGCTGAAACGCCCTGCCCACGAGGGTTACAGCCGATTTGAATTTGACCCCAAGTGCACCACAATATCATTGATTTAGCTTGTATTCTCGCTTGCCGCCAGACGCATCAGACGAAAGAAGCCCTTGATTACACATCTCTTTTAGATTTTCCCTGATCAAGTCCGATCTATTTCCAGTGAAACTTATAAAAGGTTCTACGCATTTACGCGACTGCAGGATTTCTCTCTCTGTAATCAAGTCCTTACGCTTAAACATCTTCAAAATGGCCTCAAATTCAGACTTTTGTCCTGATATACCCTTACTCTGACAAAGGTTAAGACTGGAAATAAGTAGATCATCAGCAATCCCTATGGCCGCTAGAACATGAAAATCCTCAATCAAATCATTATCTTGATCATACAGCAAATGCATGTTTGACGCCAGTTTAAGGATGGTTATATCCACTTTGCCAGCAGCTCCACGTAAGGCTGCGTGTCCAAATTTGCCGCCGTCGGCCAAGTGCGGCTCTATCTCTTGCCGGTAATTGTCGATTAGTTGCCAGCCTCGTGACGATAGCCGTAATGGTATAAGATCAGCTAACCTCTTGGGATCTTCTAGGATCTCGTCGATAAAATGGCACTTATTGTTGTAAAAGAGCTTTTCAATATCGCCGAAGAAACCGAACTTTTCAGCATCTCGCGTGAAGTCCCGCTTGCCTAAATAGTGAGGCTCGCTTAGCATGATGAATCGCTCAGCAAGCCCCGTTCCATTACTGGCGGATAGGACTTTTTCAATTCCGCCGGGCTGGGCAAAGCACACTACACTGCCAACCACAGATCCGCAGTATGCCTTTCTGGAAGTGCGCCGAGTAGCCACATTGCCGCCGTCAAATCCGTTTAAGATGGCGTCGTTGTTGTTTGCCCTGCCTTTCTCGCCGTAGCTCAGGCCCAAGAGCGAGTCAAAAAGACCTTGCTCACTTGATATGGCGGAAAAAAAACCTTTGTTTTCAGTGAGTACCGCGTCAAGCGCCTCTGGCGTAGAATTTGTTACAAACAACTGCCTTGATGCAATATCCAGCCGCTTATCAATATCATCCTCTTCATCTTCAGTCTTTGCTTTATCTCGCGCCCCAACTAGCGCGCCAATTACCGCCACCTGCTGATCAATAAATTTTTGTTGGAACATCTTGATCACGCGTGACTTGCCAGTTGCTGGCGGCTGCTCTAGCACTGCATATATCCCTATTGGCAGCCGATCTCCATTTGGATAAGATACGCACCATTTACGCATCGCGATTGAGCTAAAAACCCCAAGTCCAGCCATAAAAACAGTGCTGGGCGGCATGTATGCGCGTTTTGCAAGACTCTCTGATATGCGCCTTATAATGTGCTCCTCGTGTATATGCCGCAACAAATCAAGCTCGCAGTACCTGCTGCCGTCGTCAAGAGTTTTATTGATTCCTGATACCGGCGTGTATTTCATTTCGATTATATTAGTCATTGTTTCCCTTGCTTAAATAGTCGTTCCAATCCTCACCCACATTTGGAGGCATCAGCACGCTTCCATATACTGCAAGCGCGGCATCCTCTGCTGCTTTTTGCCCGACTCCAGACTCATCGTTGTCTGCGCATACGATGATCTCATGGCCTTTAAACAGGCTATTGATCTCCAGTGCTACAGGCTTTAGGTTACCGGCATCAAAGGCAACTATTACACAGTGCCCTGTGTGATCCCGCAGGCTGGCTCCTGTAGCGAAGCCCTCGCAGATCAATAGCTTGTCTGTAGGCTCTCCTATAGGGAAAAAGCATCCATTTTTGCGTCCGCCAGACAAGAAGCGCTTTGTGCCGTCGGCATTTATAAATTGCAGGTTAACAAGCGCCTTATCCGCATTGTATAAAGGAATGACCAGCGCACCTGCAAATTCGCGCGCTCCAAATGGCTTGATCTTTTTGGCGGCAAGGTAGGGATGCTCTACAGCATGCGCCGATCCATGCCAATATGTAGATGCTTTACGCGCTGCCTTCGCTTGCATCTTTTTTCGCTCATCGTCTGCAGCCTGCTTGGATTTCTCTATGCGCTCCTGACTTGGTGGCTCACCGCTTGCGCTCCATGATTGAGATATGCCCGACTTAAAATCACAAAACCAGCCTGCTGGCGGCTCGTCGGGGTAATGTATATAGCTGCCATTCTTTGTCCCAGGAGAGTGCCCAGGGACGTGAAACCTGTGGATCTTTCCATCGGATATTATCTCGCCTGTATAATAGATACCTGCAGCGTGCATTGCTTCAATCATTTTATTAACTCCCTGGTTACAAGTAACCAGAATTCTCGGGCTTCCTCTGGATTTAGATCGGCGTAGTCTATAGCGTCCTGCGTTTCCTCCTGTCCCCAATCATCACTACTTGCATAAATTTTTATCAGGTCAGCTGTTGTATAGGTATTCATATTTTTATCTCCTTTTTGTAAATATGATTTGACAATATAAACACCGTGCTATATCTTGTCAACATCGAATGACACACAGCAAGATTTTTAAAAGGATTAGAAACATGTTAGAAATAGTAAAGACTGAAGATACCGGAATTATCATAGCCACCATAACCGGCGAAGCAGGAATTGGCAAAACATCGTTAGCCTGCACTTTCCCAAAGCCCATCGTTATAAAGACTGAAGATGGTTTAAAGTCTGTGCCAATAGCGAGCAGGCCGGATGCTCTGGAATTGGTCGAAGATGCAGATCAGCTATTTAAACAGTTGGCTGCTATACTAAAGGAGGATCATGACTATAAAACGTTGATTATAGACAGCATCACCCAATTGGATCAGGTATTTACAGACAAGATAATATCTGAAGAAAGATCAGAAACCAAGACTCTGGCAACTGCAATGGGAGGATATGGAGCTGGGTTTAATGCATTGTCTGCGATGCATGGCAGGGTGCGCAAATACGCTCAGGCAATACACGATAAGCGCAAAATGAACATAATCTTTGTAGCCCATACTGATATGGAAACCATAGATCTGCCTGATCAGGACCCGTACAGCAGGTACTCGCTGCGCATCCATAAGAAGAGCCTGAAGCATTACGTTGATAACGTAGACCTTGTAGGGCATATCAAGCTGGATATGGTGGTAAAAGGAAAAGACAAAATAAAAAAAGCAGGCAGTAATGGATCTCGCTACATGGTGGCATATACCACCGCTAACTGTGTTAGCAAAAACAGATTTGGTATCAGCGATGATATCCAGATAGAAATTGGTAAAAACCCTTTACAATCAATCATTAAATAAGGAAAACATTATGTCATTTTGGACACTATCTAACGGCGAAAACATAAAACCAACAGATAATTTTGAATCTGGAGGATTTAAGCTTATACCGGACGGTACAGTATGTAATGCGGTCATCGAAGACGCTGCCTGGGACACGATACAGCCGAACGAAAGGAACTCTGAGCCGGAAGAATACATATCAATACAGTGGAAGATCGAATCACCAAGCGAATTTAAGGGCGCGACTATATTTCAAAAAGTTAGATGCAAGAGATCTGAAGAGAAACAACGCGACTCTGCCCTGCAGATGCTGGTAACCATAGATACGCTCGCGCAGGGTAGGCTCCAAAAACTGGACGGTGACCCAACAGACAGGCATCTGCAAGTAGCGCTTGAGTCCGCGAAAATGAGCATAAAAGTGAGAGTCTGGGAGTTTGGAGACAAATCTGGGAACTGGGTATCTGGCGTGTCCAAATATCAGAAAGGTGGTGCAGATATCGAATCAGACGACATCCCTTTCTATCTATGAAAAACAACCACATAGACGTTGAGCAGCGTTCTGACGCGTGGTTCCTTGCCCGCAAAGGCAGGGTTACCGCATCAATTGCAGGCGCATTACTTGGCATTGATCCCCTTGTGTCTACAAGTCAGGCGATAAAAAGGATACTTTCTATTGGCTCCCAAATGTCTGATAACCAGGCAATGTGTAACGGGCGCATCTTCGAGGATTTCGCCAGAGAAGATTTTGAGATAGAAACAGGTCTGCAAGTAGAGCAGTGCGGATTTTTTACGCACGGGGATTGGCTTGGAGGATCTCCTGACGGGCTTGTTAGCGACGGATCCATAATTGAGATAAAGATACCATATTCAGACAAGGATTTTGTATCCATATATGCTAAGCCGCACTACTACGCCCAGGTACAGATATGCATGCACCTGACCGGAAAGCACAAAGCATATTTTTATCAATGGTCTAGCACCAAAAAATCCATGTTGGAGATAGTGCAGTATGACCCGATCTGGATACAGGTAAACCTGCCAATATTACAGGAGATACACAAAATGATACATACCCCGCCAGATCATCTAAACAAAATGGTGATTAAATACAAGACAATAACAGACTCTATAAAAGATCTTGAGATAGCCAAGAAAGAATTACTCGATCAGATAGTCTTGGCTTGTGACAACAAAGAAACAATCGTCGGTGAGCACCAGGTTAAGGTTACCACGAGAAAAGGCACGGTTGATTACAAGCGCCTGTGTAGTGATGCAGGACTTAACCCTGAAGATTACCGCGGCAGCGATATATCGTATTGGTCTATAAAGTAACATGCTTAGACCGTACCAACAGAGCGCCCATGATGCTGTCATGTCTTGGGTGTTGCTCAACCGTGAGTCGTGCGTCATCGATGCGGCCACAGCTGCCGGGAAAAGTCACATAATCGCGGCAGTTGTAGAATCTCTGCATAAGGCAAGCAATGGGAAGAAAGTGTTATGCCTTGCGCCGTCTGCAGACCTGGTAATCCAGAACAGAGATAAATATGTGGCCACCGGCAACCCCGCAAGCCTTTATAGCGCATCTCTTGGGCGCAAGTCTCTGAAGCATAAAGCAGTTTTCGGTACGCCTGTAACAGTGCTAAACGCCATTGCCAGTTTCGGAGGGGATTTTTGCGCGGTTATCGTCGATGAGTGCCACGAGATAACGCCCACCATAAAAACAATAATAGCCAGCCTGCAAGCGCGTAACAGTAACCTGCGCGTTATCGGCCTAACGGCCACGCCATACAGGAGGCTCGAAGGATACATATATAAGGTAGACATAGACGGCAACCCGTCAAGCGATGACACTTCAGTAGCATATTTTCATAAGCTGGTTTACAGGATATCGCCACAGGAACTCATAGACGCAGGGTATATCACCAAGCCTATTATAGGATTTACGCGCGAGCACTACGACACGATAGGTATGCAGCTAAACAGGCTTGGATCTTTTGACAGGGATGATATGGATAGAGCGTACCTTGGGAAAGGACGCAAAACCGCTTATATCATCGACGACATAGTAGAGCAGGCGCAGAACAGGAATGGGGTTATGATCTTTGCCGCCAGCATAGCGCATGCAAAGGAGTGCATGGAGTCTTTGCCTGAGCACATCTCTTGTATGGTGGATGGCACGACGCCCAAGAAAGAACGCACCCGGATTCTGCAAATGTTCAAGGACAAAAAAATAAAATACTTAGTAAACCGTGACGTTTTAACGACAGGCTTTGACGCGCCACACGTAGACCTGGTGGCCTTGCTGCGGGCAACTGAATCGCCGTCCTTGCTGCAACAGATGATAGGTAGGGGGCTGCGACTGCACCAAGATAAAGACCATTGCCTGGTGCTTGATTACGCTGAAAATATTGCTCGCCATTGCCCGGATGGTGACGTTTTTAACCCAGAGATATCAGGATACAAGCGTAAGGGCGAGAGCGACATGATCTCCTGCACATGCAGCACATGTGGATCAACCAATACCTTCTTGGCCCGCCCTAACGAAGAAGGCTACGGGCTGCACGAAACCGGATACTTTACTGACCTCAACGGCAACAAGCTGCTAATACCATCTCACTATGGACGGCGCTGCCAATCATGGGATAAGGGCAAGCAATGCGGACATCGATGGATAGGCAAGGACTGCGAGTCATGCCTCCATACAAACGACATAGCAGCGCGCTTTTGCGAAAAATGCAAGCATGAGCTTGTGAATCCTAATGACAAGCTTACACACGACAGGATAAAAAGCATCCCTGTTATAGACTGGGTAATCGATGACGGAGTAAGCAAAAAAGGTAATAAATTCAAAAAGATAACATATATACTGAGCACAGGAACAAGCGTGGTGATATGGTATGTAGAATCAAATCACAATCAAGCTAGGAAAGCTATGTGGGAATTAATCACCGCCACCAACAATTTAGAATCCCCACCAAAAGCAATTACCTATGTCAAGAATTGGAAAACAGGATTTCACGAAGTGGTTAAATACGAGACAACACTAAGGAGCAATAAAAATGAACACTAACACAGAAAAGAAATACGAGCTCACGGAAGAAACAAGAGTGATGCCGACAGGAGAAACGGTGTATAGAATCAAGGCGTTACGCAGTTTCGACACGATCTATAAGCCAGTAAAAGCTGGTGACTTGGGTGGCTGGGTGCAGTCAGAAGCTAATTTATCCCAAGATGGAAATTGTTGGCTTTTCGACGAAGCGACCGCATATCAAAACGCTAAACGAACTGATAACTCAGTTGGTTTTGGTAACAGCAGGCAGTTTGGCTGCAGTGTTCAATCAGGCAGCAGCCAACAGTACGGTGCCAGTAGCCAGTTTGGCTGGAGTCGGCAGTTTGGAAGCAGTCAGCAATACGACAATAGCCAACAGTATGGCGACAGCCAACAGTATGGCGACAGCCGTCAATATGGCAAAAGCCAGCAATCAGGAAACAGTCAGCAGTTTGGCAGCAGTCAGCAATACGAAAATAGCCAGCAGTTTGGCAGCAGTCGCCAGTATGGCAAAAGCCAGCAATCAGGAAACAGTCGTCAATCTGACAACAGCCTTCAATATGGTGACAGTCAGCAGTTTGGCAGCAGTCAGCAATACGAAAATAGCCAGCAGTTTGGCAGCAGTCGCCAGTATGGCAAAAGCCAGCAATCAGGAAACAGTCGTCAGTACGGCAACAGCAGGCAATATGACAAAAGTTGGCAGTATGACAACAGCGAACAGTTTGATTACAGTTGGCAGTATGACAACAGCCAGCAATACGGTTACAGCAGGCAGTATGGCAACAGCGAACAGTTTGGCGACAGCAGGCAGTACGATAACAGTTGGCAGTACGGTTACAGCCGTCAGTATGGCAAAAGCCAGCAATACGGTTACAGCCGTCAATATGGTTACAGCCGTCAGTATGGCAAAAGCCAGCAGTTTGGTTACAGCCAAAATCCCACGTATAATACCGATTTACCAGAAAAAGGAGACAAATAGATGATTTTCCCTGACTGGTTGACTGTTCACGGTGATAGATCCTTTCGCGGTCTATGCCCAAA
Organism: Nitrosomonas sp.; assembly: GCA_016703745.1. Classification (NCBI taxonomy): domain Bacteria; kingdom Pseudomonadati; phylum Pseudomonadota; class Betaproteobacteria; order Nitrosomonadales; family Nitrosomonadaceae; genus Nitrosomonas; species Nitrosomonas sp. The sequence continues at coordinate 16,260 of JADJBK010000003.1, forward strand.
GGAAACGGCAGAGCAAGTAACGTTTTTTGCGATGGTCCGTAAGAGCCATCCAATGGCGCCGGTACTGCATATTAGGAACGAAGGCATCAGGACTGCTTACCAGATAAGCAAGGAGAAGTCAGAAGGATTGATCACTGGAGCTGCGGATATTATAGGTATTGGCAGCCCAACCTTGGTAATAGAGTTAAAAAGAAAAGACCATACCAAGAGCAAGTATGGTGATGGGCAGCTTGACTTTTTATATTCGTGCCAAAATCTTGGCGCACGAGTTAGCGTATGCCTTGGACACGAGGCCGCATACAATGAATTCTTAGATTGGAGTAAAAAAAATGGACTATATTAAAGAAGCAAGAAGAACCAGATCCGACGACTATCACGGGGGAAGCGTATCTTTTCATGATTTCCGCGACTGTTTGACATCAGCCATAAAATCCCTGCGAGAACTTGATCAAATTAAAAAAGCCTTGTTCTACGGGAAAAAAATAGAGCATGACAGGATAAATGGCGATTGCTCGCTGTTGCCTGCATGGGTTGCTGATAGCGACGAACGAGCTATCGACATAATGCACGGAATAATCGGCAAAGCTACGGAAGCGGGTGAATTGCTGGAAGCCCTCTATAAGTGCACCATTGAAGGCGAACCACTTGATGAAAGCAACACCATTGAAGAAGTTGGGGATGGCCTCTGGTATGATGCCCTGATACTTGGAGCGCTTGGAGCAAGTTTTGAAGATGCACAGCGTATTAATATCTCAAAACTGCGCAAGAGATACCCGGACAAGTTTACCGCAGAAAGAGCAGAACATAGAGACATTGAAGCAGAAAGGCAGGTGATGGCAGACGCCGCAAATTATAGCGATGATGCGGCAGACCTTGCAATAGACCGTAAGCAAGACCTGCCGTTTATCAACGGCCAGTCATTTTACGACTAGGCTTGTGTGGTGTCCGCGTTGATGGCGTCAACGTCTGCGATTGCGGTCTGCAGAGCATTCAAAGCGTTTTCGACTTCGACCGGGACCACTTGTGCGTCATTAGCATTTTGTTTCAACGCGCTGACCTCGGCAAAAATTTTATTGACTGTCGCGGTCAGTGCATTTAGTACTACGGTAATTTCATTAATATTCATTGTCATTTCCTCGATTTGGTGTTTGAGCCGGTTTATATCGCTCCGGCCCGGTAGCGCATCATCACCTGTAGTAAGTAATAATTTCATTGATTCCGCTCCCAGTGGGATCCGCCAAATATGCGCAGAGCTGCCCACATAGCCCAAGATTTAAGCAACGCCTTAAAACTTGCCCTGACCGCCAAGAAAGATGATTTATCATCAAACGTTCCTGCCATGTCCTGATAAGCAGCACCGCGGAAAGACTCGTCAGCATCTGCCCTGGTGTATTGTTTTCCGCTAGGCAATCGCCCTTGTGGTGAATACAGATAGTCATGCAGCGTTGCTGGCTCCTGCGCCAAGTTAGCAAACAGAGAGTACATCAAAGGTATCCTGCGCATACTCACAAAATTTGTGACAAAACCAACTGGCACAATAACCGTTCCCAGTGTGTCAGACTGGTAGACAAGCGGCGATTGCAAGATCCATTTTACGCCCTCGCCATCGTCAGACCCTCTTAGCATCCTGGCGTCCAAGGTGGTTACAAAATATCCCATCTATTTATCCTCCCCACTGTACGCGGTCCAGCCGATTGCTGCCGCAAAGCTCAAAACCTCGACATTTGACGACTGATCGAGCACCGAAAATGCCGATGCACCCACAGTGACCCCCAGAAGCCGTTTAACGCATTTATATGTTTTCTGTGGGTTTGACTTCAACAGCCAATAATTAATCGATTGTACGCGATCCTGCTTGACGTAATTTTCGAGCGAGTAGTAAATCATCACGCCAAAGGCGGTCAGAAAGAAAATCAGGCCCTTTTGCAATGGCGACAGGTATATCGCATTGATTGCATCGATCACAAAACCACCTTGAGGATCATCGCGCTAAAAGTAAGCGCATCCATTAATGCCTGATGCCCTTTTTTGGCGGATATGAAAGCCTGTACCGACTCGTCCAGTTTTTCGGCTCGCGACTGATAATCGTTTAGATTGGCTTTTTGCTCCGGTGAATACCTCCACCAATTAGCGGCGATTATCGCGGACAAAGTATCGTACTCAGCCTGCAACAGCCTGTAGTCTGCATCAAAGGATTGCATGCGACCGGCCAGACCGTCGAAGTCGCCTATTGACACACTCCACTTGGCGATAAAATCCTCATATCTTTTTTTGGCGGAATTTACTTTGTTTGCCTCGTCCGCCGTTAGAGCTATGGATTTGATGGATGCCTCCACCTCGCCGGATGATATTGCTTCGTGCGCTATCCCTGCGTTAGTAACTGCGTTCCCGTATTTCTCGATCGCCGCGCAGCCAGTCAACATTGCAAACAATACCATAAAAATAAAAAATAGATTACTCATATTCCCTCCGAATTAGCCTGCCATTTATATCTCGGTCAAATTTGCAGCGCTTCATTTTAAACTCATCTTTTATCAGTCTTTCCAGCTCTGCGCAGTCTGACAGTGTAAATTGGTGGTCTGCGGTTACACACAACCCAGTCAAAAATATCACGTCATCGTCTAAGAATCGCGCTGTCATTGTCCATCTGAACGGATCCCCATATTTCCCACCTGGGGAATGCCCGCGCAGTATGCAAGACTTCACCGGGTTCCAATCCACACTAATGCTCATACGCATCCTTAATTTTTTTAATTGTCCAGATCTTTATCTGGCCAATGATTGCGCCACGGATGCGCCGGGAGGCGTAAGTATTAAATGATCCTCCAAGCGAGCTATCGTATCTGGGTAATGCATCCATCAATCAAAGCATTCCGGCTTGCATAATGCATAATGTCATCATTTGTTATTATCATCAAACATCCCGGTAACATAAGATATTATCCCGATAGCAATTCCTGTTATAGCAGTGGTTGCTATCCAGATACCTTTGCCCTTATACAGGCCCTCGTGGATCATATCGATTTTATTTTCCATCTTCTCCATGCGCTCAAACACAGTCTGCCGCCCTATTATCTCGTCTCGCACTTCACGGTTGAGTCGCTCAAGATCAGATAATCTACCGCACATATCATGCAACTTAACCATGATCTCGATCGACTCATTGCGCGTAAGGGAGCAAGGCTCATCATCTCTATCGTAAGATCGCCTCTCAATGATCGCGCCCCTACTATCAATTATCACGCTATATCTATAATTGCCCCGACTCCATCAACAGAGTCAAATCTGATTTCCAGTGGATCAACTGCCAGATTGCGCACCGATAAAAGGTCAATAAAAGCAATACATCTCTTGGTGGCTGCCGACGAATTGTAGATAATCGCATAGCGCGCATCAGTTGGATTTGATGCATTTACGGCTATAAGCACCTTAGCAGCACGCCAAGGGACAGTTGCTCCAGACATAACAAAATCAACGGATCCCAATGTAACGCCGCCAGCTGTATAGTTGCCGCCCGGCGTGCACTCATTGGTTGCGTAGTTGACTGTCCCTGTGCCACCAAAATGCGGCAACGCCGCTCCAACTGACGGGACAACTGCAGACGTAACCAGGGCAAGCTTGATTACATCCGTATCCAGGTCGTGTATCTTGTTGCCAAGATCGGCGCGGAACTGATTAAAAACCGAAACGTTTACTGTCGCCATTTTACAGCCTCCTAATTATATAACTTTGATATTAAATGCGAATGCCGGTGACCTGCTAAGCCCGCCGTATGAAAAACTTGTGGTTACATATATGTTTACCGCATAAGTAATGCCGATCTCTCCGCCTGATATCCATGCAAGCACTGATCGGCCGCTATTAACGATATCAACACCAACCAAATTAATGCCCGTATCTGCGTATCCGCTCGCTGACACCACCACCTCGCCATCAGACAGATAGTTCTCAAAGCCAAGCCCGTGTTCATTGGCGGCCAGTTCCACCATATAGTCAACTGCCCCAGGTGTCAGACGATGCAGAAAAGTCTTCGCGCATTGATTCATTATAGCCCAGATCCCTTTATAATCAGCACCCTGCTTCTATGCGGAATTATGATCATCGTATCATTGATACTGGCAGAAACACCAAGCACCCTTAATGCTGCTGCTATTGCATCGGTAGGTTCTGCTCCCTCTCTCAGCTCAGCTGGTAGCCCTGCAATATTAACCGACCCAGATATAGCATCGAGTATAGCGTACTGCACAAACTCTGCATTATTGCCTCGTATAATAACATTATCTGGCAATGCCTGCATCATAACTGCGATTGCTTCCGCGGTTTTGCCGGTGATCGTGATTTGCGCGGTAGTTGCATTAAATACCTCAGCAGCGCCATCAACCAGATCGGCTAGTTTCCCGGAAACATATACAATATCCTTAGTAGTACTCGATGGGTGCAGGATTGATGCAGCAGGTTTTGCTTGTATGGAAATGACGCCTTTGATGGCATCATAAGCTCCGGATGATATCAGCGTACCAGTAGTGCCCGAAACCGTTACGGCGCCCTTCGTCGCGTCCAGTATTATAACTTCTACGGTTTCGATCAGTTCTGCTGCATTCCCAGTAATATCAACAGCCCCGGAAACAGCGTCGTCAAACGACTCGCCAGTTAATAGGTCCGCAGCGTTACCAGTTACTGTTACACTGCCACTGGTTGCGTCAAGCGGCTCGATACTGAGCGGCAAAGGCGCATCCTCAAGCGGCCATCCCGTTCCTGACAGTGGCACTGATATAGCCTGTATGTTCTCGGTAATCGATCCATCTATCTCACGAGTGCCATCTATATCCAATAACAGATTGCCAGCCTTACCTGCTGGCACTCTCGGCCCTCCAGACGCATGCGCAATCAGATCTTCATCTGACAGATTATCGTTGAGCAATATAGACACGCCATCGATCGCACCTCTCCAGTATCGATCAATGCCGCCTGCTACCCGTAACGACGAAAAATTGCAGGAGCCGTTATTTGATATAGATCCAGACAAAGATATTGATCCGCTACCATCGGCAATCCTCCGGATAGTTATCGATCCAGCGACTCTAGATACGCATACCGTGGTCCAGACGCCTTCCGGCAGGTCTGGTCCGGAATCTAAAAACGTGCTAGAGCCAAAATAAAACGACACATTGCCCGACCCCGACCCGCCCACGGTGATCAACCCCATGCTGTTTGCTGTTGATAATGCCCCGCCAGCCATTATGTACGATGCTCTATCTTTTTGCGCGCCTGGCGCTTTATAGACCCTCGCCACAATACAAAAATCTGTAGATGCCGGTATCCAGTAATTGCTAGGTGTCGGTATGCTATACAAGCGCGCAGAATTTACAGCGCCCATATTGATTACTTCTCGCTGCATTGGGCGCGTGATAGCCAGATGCCCTTGAGCGTCAGTGATAGCCACTGATTTCATCCACTTTTCGGCCACATAATCGTAGTTGGCTTGAGTGGTTGTGCCGAAAGCAGGATTTTCAACGGACATCGATATCTCTGCATTAACAAAATATCGATGAAACCAAAGCCCAGTGCTGTTTGGTGACGAGTTGGAGTAGGCAGGCGCCATCCCAAACTCTGCTATCGCGTTTGCTAGCATTGCAGCCGACGCGGCCGATCTTGTGGCAGGGTCTGCGTCTATGTTGGTAAAGGCGATGTTAAATATTGGCGTATGGTGTACGTCGCCATGATACTCAAGGTATACATCGCAAACGCCAGCAGTATCTGTAAGCACCGCCGACTTAAATGCTGCTATCTCAGGCCAAGTGCCCCCGGCGAAATCCCTGTTTGGATCGATGCTGGTGCCAATCTTGCCGCGTGAGTTACCCTGCCTAATGCCGTTTGGGTTTATATTGAAATACAGGTACACGTCGAAATTCTGGCGCATCCGTATCCCGTCGGCGGTAGCATTATTGATCAGCCAATCAATGGCCGCCACAAAAGTAGGCCACTGCTGCTGTTCTCCTGCTGCGTGCAAGCCTGCGCTAAAGATCATCTTGCGTTTGCGCCTGCCGTCACTGGTGGATCCGCCCCACGCAAGCTTGATGGCGTAAATGTTATTGCCACCAATAGGTCGCCCAAGATCATCATTCTCTACCGGTGAAACAGCAAAAACCCCGCCAGAATTAGCAGAAGGCAAAGGCGATG
>JADJBK010000004.1 GCA_016703745.1 Nitrosomonas sp.
CAGGTTGTCCAAAATCACAGCGCCAATGCCTTGACACAGCAACAAGTGTCTTTCCAAGGCAACGTAAATGTTAATGCTCATTAATCAGGTTGAGCATATTAAGAAATATCTAATCAGGAAAAGCATGAATCAATTTAATAAAAAAGTGTTGGTTGCGAGTATGGTACTTTGCTTTTGGTGTTGCGGGTAACGCCAGGGCCAATCAAACGAAGACCGCTGAAACCGTAAATGATCAAACTGCAACTACGACAAGTAGTCAAAAACGTTGCTAGCATTGCTGCGAACGGATATTCAACCGCATATCGACAATACCAATAACGGCGTGGCAAATACGACAGATGACCATACTGACAACAGCGACGACAGCGACAACAGCAACAACAGCGACAGCGAACAGCAACAACAGCGACAACAGCAACAACAGCCAGTGGCTACTACTGATGATCATACTGACAACAGTAACGACAGCGACAACAGCGACAACAGCAACAACAGCGACAGCAGCGACAACAGCTCGGCTACTGGTGTAGATGCTGCAGCGCAGCAATAGCAGTACCGCTACTTCTGATCGTTCCGACAACAGCTTTGCAGATGCGGGTTCCTTCAGCGCCGCCGCTAACAACAGTAGCACTGCTACCGTGGACAACAACGACAACAGCGATAACAGTTCCGCAGATGCGGGTTCAGCTAGTACCGCTGCCAACAACGGCAGCACTGCTACCGTGGATAACAGTATTAACAGCGATAACAGTTTTGCAGATGCTGGTTCTGGCAGTGCTGCCAGCAACAATGGCAGTACCGCTTCTGTTGATAACACCAATAACAGCGACAACAGCCAAACAGCGGCAAATGGTAATGGGTCTGCTGCAGCACAAACCGGCAATGCTTCTGCCACCTACGAAGTCAGTAACTCAGACTTGAGCGGTGCGGTAACAGGCAAAGGTGCGGGATCAGGTGTATCCGGCTTCAGGTTCAGCTGATACCTTGCTTATGCTGCTGACAATACTATTAGCGCTGCATTCACGTTGCTGCTGGTATCACCCGGGTTGTACAAAATCATGCTGCCAATGCGTTGACACAGCTAGAAGTGTCTTTTCAGGGTAACGTGAATGTTAACCAAATTTCGTTCACTAATCGTTCGGTGTTGCTGAACTTTAGTCAGTGAAGAGTTGCCGATGGGAAGGTGGTCCTGTCAGCAGCCTCCCAAATAACGAAGTTATAAACTCTGGAGAACAGTGAATCCAATATTAAAGGTAATGTGTCTTCTCTTTGCCCTGATATTGCCTGTTTGTACCGTTAATGCTTCTTCCGATCAGCTTGCAAAGGTTTCGATAACTGAGGGCTACCCCTCCGACTGGGGATGTTTCACTGGATAGACTTGACGGTACGAGGAATGGGTGGGGAGTGGATAGCACAATGCTGAATACTATGAATGTTGAGAAGGCAACATTGACGGGGTAGCGCGGCAACTAACAATGTCACCAGCACAAACATAATTGATACCAGCGCTTTTTCTGGAGCCAACGGCATGTTTTCAGTTATTCAAAATAGTGGTAACAATGTGGTTATTCAAGATTCACCATTGTAAATGTCACCATAGTGAATTGATTTTGTTATGAAAAACTTCTTGCATAAATTGTTTTTGACCGCTATGACGATGTTGGTGAGTAGCCATCTCGTTGCGCTGGATCTGAATGGAATGGCGGGAGGTGGGAATTATCTTGTCTCGACAAAAGTTTTGCCGAGATGAAGTTTGATACGGTTTATAAACAAGAATTTGATTTTAGTTGCGGCTCTGCAGCGTTGGCTAGTCTGCTCACGTTTCATTACGGTAATGTGGTGAGCGAAAAGACCGTATTTCTAGAAATGTATGAGCATGGCGATCAGGAAAAAATTAAGGATCAAGGTTTTCAATGCTCGATATGAAAAACTATCTGGGGCTGCATGGTTACGGTTCGGATGGATTTAAGATAAACCTGGATAAATTGCGCGAATTCAATAGTCCGGCAATTACAATTATTGATCTTAATGGCTTATTTACAATTCGTTATTATCAAGGGTGTAACCGAGCAAAAAGTCCTGGTTGGTGATCCTGCGGTAGGAGTCAAAATTATTCCTCGCGATGAATTTGAAAAGATGTGGGGTGAGCGTATTTTATTTATGGTCCATGATAACGGTGGTATTCAGACAGAAGCATCTCACAAGCAAGAAGAATGGCATACCCATTTGGCTCCGTTAGGGGTGCGGTTGACCAGTTAAGTTTAAGCGAATATTTCGTGCTGATACGCGGACAGGTGACAGGTCCTTTGGATTTTTAACTATATTGGGTGTCTGGCATGTTTACTTGCAACGATATGATCAAGCATAAAATTTTGCAGTTGGTGTTGTTGCTGACTTTCTAGCTAAATCTTGCTCTCGCCCGAGATACGCTGGCAGATGCTGGATACCCTGACGATATTTTAGTGACCCATACAGCCAATTGATACGCGCGACTGATGATGAGTTGGCCCAGCAAAGAGGCGGCTTTACCCTGCCAAATGGAATGGTTGTTAATATAAGTCTGGAAAGACTGATTTTCTGAATGGAATTGAAACGGCTTCCTCATTTATACAATTCCCGATAGACGGTGTGTTGATCCAAAATGGAAGTGGAAACTTGGGGCAAGATTTGGTCGGATCAGTTATCGGTTCTATTATTCAAAATAGTTTGGATAATCAGTCGATTAAAAGTATTAATGAGCTCAATATAGAAATAAGTAATCTGCAGAATCTGGACTTGAGGTCTAGTACAGTTATTACTGATCTGATTATGCCAAATTTACAGTAATGCTGATTTTTGAGTAAAGATACCGCAGAATAATAAAACTCCACTGGCAATGCATGGCATTTGCCCCTTCTTACCGATAGCGTCTTTAGCTTTAATAGATAGTTGTCATATTCGCTTGAATAGAACCACGAAGATTGTTTAATTCCATAATCTTCTCAAGTTAAATAATCTTTCCCCGTTCATATAATCATCGCTATTTTTGAAGATAGCGGTCATATAATGATAGCTGTATGGCTGGCCTTCTTGATATCACTTTGCTGAACCAAAATGAAAGAAAATTACAATGATGAAAACGTTGGCAACAAAATTAGCAATGAGTGCTTATTTTGGAGAATCTCAAAAATACCTTTCTTTTGTCAGTTGTTTTTTTCTCATCAATACGGTTTGTGCGCAAGAAGGGAATCAACAAATTTCGATAGAGCAGTATAGGCAGCTTTTGCTTGAGCAAGAGAAAAAACTGGAGCAGCAACGTCAAGTACTGGGGGAGCAAACGAAAGAGCTTGAACGGCTAAAAAAACAATTTGAGCAACTTTCTAAACAGTCTGGCACACCACAGTCGCCTATTGTCGGTACAAAGAGGATAAGCCCAAAACTGTGGCCGCGCAGGTACCCTCTGGGCCAGTTGGCGGGCTCCACCTAAACCTGCGGAACCGGAAAGGCCGCCAGAAATGCCTCGATTGTCTGAGACGGTGGGGGGTTTTAACCAAAAAGGGAAGTATGTTCTTGAACCCTCCTTAAGTTACGCTTTTTCTGACGATAATCGTGTTTTTGTAGACGCATTCACTTTTTTACCAGCCATCGTAATTGGCTTAACTGATATTCGCCAGGTAAAACGGCACAGTTTTTTGGTAGCCTGGGTTTACGATACGGCCTGACCGAGCGGTTGGAGGTGGAAGCCGGGGTTCCTTATGCCTATCGGGCGGATATCCAGCGAGCTCGGCCTTTTAGTACAGGTGTTGCGAACGATCAAATCTTTAATGCTGATGGGCATGGTCTGGGTGATATCGAGTTTGCAGCCCGTTATCAATTGACCAGGGGTACTGGGGGCTGGCCAATTCTGGTTGGTAATTTGTTGACAACACTGCCAACGGGTAAAAGTCCTTTCAGACTCAAAACCTTAGATGTAACACAGATCGACCCTAATAACCCCGTTGAGCCTCTTTCATTTAGATTCCCGTTGGAGGTGCCTACGGGGTCGGGTTTCTTTACTTTCCAACCAAGCATAACTTCGCTGTAGCCAACTGATCCCGCAGTGTTTTTGGTAGTCTGAGTTATACCTATACGATGTCAACCAAAGAAAGCTTTGGTAGGGTTGATGCGGGTGATGGTGTGGGGATTACATTCGGTATGGGGTTTACGGTTAATAATCGCACGTCGTTTAATTTAGGTTATTCGCACCAGCATTTTTTCAATACTCGAGTTGCTGGTGACAGAATTGGAGGGAGTGCCTTGGATATCGGGCAGTTCTTGCTAGGCTACTCATACAGGTATAACTTGCGAACGAATATCAACCTGTCTGTGGGTATCGGAGCGACGGACAACGCCCAAGACGCAAGACTTAACCTTAGAGTGCCCATGACTTTCTAGTGGTGTTTGCCATCACCTTTTCTGAAGCCAGCGATCCATGCAGTCAAGATAAATAACGGCATCAGGCGCGCTCTGATTGCGTTGTGACTGCCAGAGCATTTCCGCAAGGCACTCCATCGTGTGGTGTGCCGCTTCATGTTCGTCTCCTGTCAATTTGCAAAGTTGCGCAAATTTTGTACGAATGCCAACAGGTTGATCAATCGCCAGTTGCTCACGAATGGCAACGTGCATGCTCATGTGCAAAAAAGGATTGGTTGTACCCATCTCGGGTGGATAATTTTGTTCCAGATAATGTTCGCTGTTTTTCAGGATGGGATGATATTCGGGGTGCTGAAGTATGACTTCAAGCGTAATGGTCTCCATATTGGATAGAGTCTGCCTGAGCTGATATTTTTGCAGGTATCAAAGAAAAATTGCCGGACCTCGGCTCTGCTCGGATTAAACATGTTGATTCGTGGTGAGCTCCCTATCTTTGGGTAAGTTTTTATGCCTGAATTCGCATAAATCCACAATCGGGCAAATATTGCATTCAGGTTTTCTCGCCTTGCAGATATAACGGCCATGAAGAATTAGCCAGTGATGAGCATCCTGGAGGAATTCTTTCGGCACCACCTTGACAAGTTTTTGCTCCACTTCCAGCACATTTTTTCCGGCGCCAGACCAGTACGGTTAGCCACGCGGAAAATATGGGTATCCACGGCAATGGTGGGTTCGCCAAACGCCGTATTTAAAATGACATTGGCGGTTTTTCGTCCCACTCCCGGCAATTGCTCCAGCGTTTCACGGGTACGTGGAACCTCACCAGCATGGTGTTCTAGTAACAATACACAGGTAGCAAGGATATTCCGGGTTTTGGTGCGATACAACCCGATACGCTGGATATATTCACTCAGGCCACTTTCGCCGAGCGCGAGGATTTTTCTCAGGGGTGTCAGCCACCGCAAAAGTTTTCTGGTTGCCAGGTTGACGCTTTTATCAGTCGCCTGAGCAGAGAATGACGGCTACCAGCAATTGAGAAGTGGTTTGATATTCGAGTTCAGTCGTTGGGGCGGAATTGGTTTCCCGAAAGCGTGTGAAGATTTGTTGACGTTTGGAGGCATTCATTTCTAAAATAGAAGCTGCTAGGGTTTGCCGGTGGGTGTGGCGAGATTAGCATGAGCGCGAGCCATCGCGGCCTCGATGGTTGCTTGTTTTGTGTGACGGTTTGGTTGCTGGAAAATATCACCAGAGAATATTTGCTGGCTTTGATTAATTTCCGGGTTGGGTTTTTTTTGCTGATTTTTGGCAAGCCTTTGTTTCCTAAAATGATAACGTTCCCGCGCTTGCTGCATGTACGCTGTTTTCTGTCCCTCACTTTCGTTGACGACAAGTTCCGGTACAGCCTGCATGTGGATGCAATCCACGGGGCAAGGCGCAAGACAGCGCTCGCAGCCGGTGCATTCCTGTGTAATGACAGTATGCATCAGTTTGGCCGCACCCACGATGGCATCCACCGGGCAGGCGCGCAGACAGAATGTGCAGCCGATACATTGAGTTTCATCGATGACAGCTACCGCTCGCGGTTTGGGGTAACCGTAAGTCGTATCAAGTGGTTTGGAAGCAAGGTTGAGCAGCCGTGCAAGCTGTTCAATTACGGCATTCTCGCCTGGAGGGCATTGGTTGATGTTGGCCTGACCGTTGGCGATTGCCACCGCGTAAGGCTGGCAGCCGTCATAACCACACTGACCACAATGGATCTGCGGCAGAATTGCATCAATTTGCTTGATGAGTGTAGATTTGTCAGCCATGAGTGTTTTTCTCACACAATATTCGGATCGTTTCAGTTGCCAGATCGGGTCCCCTGGTAAATCAGGCCGGAGTAAAGCTGGATGAGACTGGCGCCTGCCATAATTCTTGATTGCGCGTCGGCAGGTTGCATGATGCCACCGACACCAATAATGGGAATAGCTCCTTGCAGATACTCATCGAGTAGTTGAATGACGGCATGGCTGCGTATTGTAAGCGGTGCACCACTTAAACCGCCGCTTTCGTTGCTGTGTGGAAGGTTCTCCACTTCATTCCGGGAAAGGGTGGTATTGGTTGCGATAACCCCATCCATGCGGTACTTGATAAGCAGCTGGGCGATCTGCTCAATTTGTTGTGACTCCAGATCAGGTGAAATTTTGACTACCAGTGGCGTATAGCGGCTGTACTGATCACTTAAGCGAGTTTGCTCTTTTTTTAACACCTGTAACAGATTGTCGAGTTCTGTTGTTTGCTGCAGCTGTCTGAGTCCAACGGTGTTGGGTGATGAAATATTGATCGTGATGTAACTGGCAATGGAGTATACCTTGCGCAGACAGATCAGATAATCATCAACGGCACTTGCCAGTGGAGTATCCGCATTTTTTCCGATATTAATGCCCAATATTCCCTGATAACGAGCATTGGCAACATTGATCAGGAGGCTGTCCACGCCTTCATTGTTGAACCCCATACGATTGATGATCGCCTGTGCTTCAGGAATCCGGAATAATCGTGGTCGGGGATTGCCTGACTGCGGACGGGGTGTGACTGTGCCAATTTCGATGAAACCAAAACCCAGCGCGGCAAGTGCATCGAGGTAAGCGCCGTTTTTGTCGAGACCGGCCGCCAGTCCCACCGGATTGGGAAAGGATAACCCCATTACCTGTATTGGCGTGCAGGCAATGGGTTGGCAGGTCATTAAACCTGTACGATGGAGTAGATCGAGAGACCGAAGCGTTACCGTATGGGCGGTTTCGGGATCCAGCAGAAAAAAGGAGTGGGCGCAGCAGGTTATAGGGCATCGAGACCGTTTGTTTGGGGAATAGCATGCTTTTCTTGCCACTGGTTATCTACGAAAACTTGTAAGGGTCTGAAATTCGACTTGTAGCACATTTTGCGATTATCTGCGATCCAGTAACCTAAATAAAGATAGGGCAGGTGCTTGCTGCGACACTGTTCGATCTGCCAGAGGATGTTGAATGTTCCGTAACTGGCATTACTAATATCCGGATCAAAGAAGGTATAAACCGATGATAAACCATCTGGCACCTGATCGATGATACTGACCATCCGTAGTTGATTATTTTCATGAAAAGTAACCAAGTATGAATTGACATTACTTTTTAGCAGAAAATCACGATATTGTGCATGATATCTCGCGTCAATTATCTTGGCCGCTTTGACGACAATTATGATGGCCGGTTGAGTTTATTAGCTACTTCATGATTTTTTCTGGTTTTTCCTCCTATAACTTTCACTGTCGATTTCGATGATAGTTGCGTGATGGATGATCCGGTCGATGGCGGCAACAGTCATCATGGTGTCGGGGAAGATTTGATCCCACTGGCTAAAAGGCTGGTTTGAAGTAATGATGAGACTTCCGCTTTCATAGCGATGGGCAATGAAGTCAAACAATACTTGTGTTTCCGAATCGGTCTTTTTGACATAGCCGATATCATCAACGATCAGTACACGGTATTTATCCAGCCGCGTCATGGCGGACATCAAATCCAGTTCTTTCTTGGCTTGCTGCAGGAGTTGAACGAGTGCGGTAGCTGATATCCACTTGACGCGGATGCCTTGTTCAATCAAATGCAACCCCAATGCTGCCGCCACATGTGATTTGCCGACACCGGAGGGACCGATCAGCAACACATTGTCTGCCTGGCTCGCCCAGTAGGTATTGTCGCGCAGCGTGATGATTTTTTTCTGAGCGGCTTGAGGCAGTTCGGTCAGAGCCAGAGTGGCAAAGCTTTTGCCGCGCGGTAGTCTGGCTTCATGCGTCCAGTTTCTGATTCTGCTTTGGAAGCGCTGGGCGACTTCCTGTTCGCACAGGGCGGCGAGATATTGGCTGTAGCTCCAGGCGTGTTCTGCGGCTTGATCCTGGAAGTGCCGGTAATGCTGGCCAAAGGCAGGGAGTCTGAGTTCCTTGAGCATCAGTGGGAGCGATTCAGACATGAGGCTGCCTCCTTGTGTTGCCCAGTTTCCGCTGAGGAGTTGATCGTAGGTATCCGCAGTGTGTTGTTTGATTGGGATGTCCGGCTGCGGCGCATGCTGTCGCAGAAATCGCTTTTGCAGTGTTTGCAGTTCAGGTAGCGGATGTTGTTGCAACAATTCAGCGGCCAACTGGCTCTCGCAATCATAGTCGTAGGCAAAACGCAGCACCGATACCATCCATTTGCAAGCGAGTCCGGGATCAAATTGTTGTTGTACCCGCGCCCACAGCTGGTGATACTGTGGCGTTGGCAACAGATCATCCCGCAGCCGGGAAAAGCGAAAGGCTTGTGGCTTTGCCGCCAATGCATGAATCACATGACGGTAATCGATGCGCCGGGCGCGTCCTTCTGGCGCTTTCGGATACGCGCGCGGTAAGGTAATGACCGGTGTTTGGCCAACAAAGCATTCCAGACGATCGTGATAGAGATGAACCCGGATGTTCTCGCCAATGAGTCTGGATGGCACACTGTAGAGTCCCCGTTTGACCGCTATGGTGCTACTGGTGGTCACTTTGACGGTCAGTTCACTGAAGTCCATGAAGCGGTAGCGTGGCAGTGGCTGGAGATGCGATTGCTCTTCCGCCAATCGCCCCCTGCAGCGCAGATTGAGCTTATCGACGATCCGTTCAAGAAAACGGCGGTAGGCACCCACACTTTCGAAATCCGCAGATCCCCGCAGTTTGATCGCCTGCTCAATCCGGTGTTTGAGCGAACCATGGGCATTTTCTACGGCGCCATTTTCATGGCTGACGCCCAGGTTATTGACCGTAGGCTTCATGCCATAGTGTTGACACAGCGCCGCATAAGATTGCGTGAGTTCTTGTTTTTGGCTCGCATTGACGTATGCGGCACTCAGGCTGTCGGTGCGATGTTCCCTGGGCACGCCGCCCAGTTTATGCAAGGCGGTCTGCAATCCATCGGCCAACGCACTATAACTTTCCCCGCCCCGGATGATATGAACCGCGCGCCAATGACTATAAGCCAGACGAAACTGATACAGCAGGTGATCAAATGGTTTGCCTGCAATCGTAATTGCCGTGCGCGGCCGGGTAAAATCGGACAACCCCTGGTGCCCGGCAGGCACCGACTGGCAAAACATGACCGCCTTACCGGGACCTTGCGTTGCCCGCCAGTGTTTTACACGGCGCTGCAAGCTTCTGAGAAATTTCTCCGGGTATTGGCCGGGATATCGATCATCCAGGTACTCCCAAAGCGTAGTCCCGGTCAGTTCAAGTTCCCCGTACAGCAATGGAACCAATTCGGTCTCCCAAACCAGCGCAAAGGATCCTGGCGCGTGCGCCATTGCCGTTGCGACTTCTCCACCCGCACACCCTTCTCAATCCTGCGGCCACTGCGGATACTTACCCCCGCTTTCGCAGTCGCTGTCTCCTGACCATGCCCTATCTGACGATTCTTCATATAAATAGCTTCCTGTTGATGAGTGATATGTTTTCCAGGCAAGTTCTTTCTCCTTATATAGAAAAGAACTCATACTGATACTTTCACTCAACCGGTCAAGATAATTGTCGCCTGACCGGACAGGTTAATTGTCGTCTAATAGGGGGCAAGCGCAAACGTAACAAGGAAAGTTTTGCTTCTACGAGACGGGTGCTGTAGGATTTATCGATGTACAAAATAATATTCAACAAAGATCAAAGAGAGGGGTTGGCCAGTGTTTCAGATAACGTCGCCATCGCTTCGGTTATCGCGGCATTACTGGGTGGATTTGTTGAAGAGAAGGTGACCATTATTGGTGTATTAACATTATTTTTGTTAGCTGTTATTTTTCTGATGGTTTCATATATATTGCGTAAAGGAGAAGAGAATGGCTATTGAATCATTGATAGGCTTGGCTATTTTCGCGGCGATTATGATGTTGGTTGCTTTATATGCCGATAAACACCGCTCGTAGACAGCCCGTAGTTCCGTAGGTTGGGGTGAGCTTGCGAACCCCAACACAAACGTCAAACCAAAAAAACCGCCTATGGGAAACCGGGGGCGGTTTTTTGTTATCCAACAATTATTCTTCCTTTATTCCCTTCTACAGGCGAAATTGACTAAAATTTTCAATGGCTATGTCATCGTTAATTGTTGGTCACTGCAAATAAACACTATTTATCATTTATAAACAAGCCATTAGCCAAAAACCAATAATTGATATTTTTATTTAAATTCATTTGGTTACATAACAACCACTAACTAACGATGACATAGCCTTTTCAATGCGCGTAGCCTTCTGGCATGAGTCCGCGCAGGGTGTAACCAGTATAAAAAGCCCGATTACGCGAGGCTAATCGGGTCTGCTGCTCCGGGATTTTTTGTTGTGATACACTTTTATTTTGCGCATCAGGAAAAATGAAATGGCGATGATTACCTTTGATACACATAAATTTGTTCGTAAATTGGAAGAGGCGGGCTTTGACCAAAAGCAAGCGGAGGGTTTGACTGAGGCAATGCGAGCGGCAATTGAAGAATCTGAGCTGGTCACTAAAAAGATTTACAAATCGAGATCGCGCCGATTAAAGCTGATCTTAATCTACTCAAATGGATGATGGGGGCTCTTATTGCCCTCTCCATTGCTAATTTCTCCAGGCAATTTTTGTAACTTGAGATCCCTGGAATGGCCCGTAGGTTGGGGTGAGCTTGCGAACCCCAACACAAACACCAAACCAATCAAACCGCCCCTGGGAAACCGGGGGAAATAGGTCTTGTAATTAAGCGTTATGTATTAGACGACAATTAACCTGTCCGGTCAGGCGACAATTATCTTGACCGGTTGAGTGAAAGTATCAGTATGAGTTCTTTTCTATATAAGGAGAAAGAACTTGCCTGGAAAACATATCACTCATCAACAGGAAGCTATTTATATGAAGAATCGTCAGATAGGGCATGGTCAGGAGACAGCGGCTGCGAAAGCGGGGGTAAGTATCCGTAGTGGCCGCAGGATTGAGCAAGGTGTGCGGGTGGAGAAGTCGCAACGGCATTAATCAGGGGCATCGCAAACTCGTTTTGTTGGTGTGTAGGAACCCCAATATTACGAGTTTGTTTCTATCTATGAAATGCTTATCTCAAAACGTCAACAGACCCTAAAGAGCAGTCGTTACAATTAAAGCGTGATCGTTGGCTGCTATTAAAGCGCCAACGGGACTTGGGGCCAATGGATGAGGCTTTGTTGAGTGGATGGGTGGAAAACTATCCCGATCTTTATGAACTTCATAAAGCGAAAGAGGGTTTTTGCGATATTTGGGATCAACACTACAGCCGAACTGAGGCTATTAATGCCTTTGATTTGTGGATTAACTCCATACCTGAGTCAGTTTTCAACTATTTTGATGGCATGATTTCAACCGTCAGAAATTGGCAGATTGAGGCGTTCAATTACTTCGATCATCGAGTAACTAACGCCTACACGGAATCGGCTAACAATCACATTAAATCAATAGCTAAGCAAGGACGGGGCTACAGCTTTTACGTATTGAGGGCAGGGTATTGTTCATCGGCGCAAAACATAAAATTAGACCAAAACCATTTAAGCAGGGGGTAGCTGAAAAAACGATTGGTTATGCTCTGCCGGATGATCTGTTTATCAATTATAGCGTTGAAATTCCACATGAGCCCGACATTTCGTAAAAACACGTTTTCTACACGATTTTACGCAGACCCGGAAAAATAAACGCCCTTTTTCATAAGAACCGAATGTACCGGGAAACGGTTTGGTCGTCAAACTGACCGGTAAGTCATCCAAAATACATACCCAATCTGCTCAACCGAGAGAGAGCAGCTTAATCCCATCCGAGCGCAATTCTCCATTGGGGGACACATGGCGATAGAGTGTCTGCCGGGTAATTCCAATCTCCTTGCAGAGGTTACCAATCTTTGTTTCTGGCTGTCCCATACTGGACATGGCCAACCGTAGCTTTGAGGCCGTCATTTTGTAGGGACGCCCACCTTTCCTGCCGCGAGCACGTGCCGATTCCAGTCCCGCAATAGTTCGCTCGGAAATTAACTCGCGCTCAAATTCGGCCAGTGCAGCAAAAATACCGAACACAAGCTTGCCAGATGCCGTCGTCGTGTCTACAGATGCACCGTGACCGGTCAGGACCTTCAATCCAACGCCGCGAGCAGTCAGGTCATGCACGGTATTGATCAGGTGACGCAGATCACGGCCCAGCCTGTCGAGCTTCCATACTATCAAAACGTCCCCTTCACGGAGTGCCTTTAGACAAGCTGCCAATCCTGGGCGATCATCGCGCCTTCCCGACGCCCGATCCTCGTAGAGATGTGCCGGATCGACGCCGAACGCGATCAGCGCATCCCGCTGCAAGTCAGTGGACTGAGAACCATCCGCCTTCGATACCCTCATGTAGCCGATTAACATTTTTTCACTTGTCACATATACGTTCGATTATGTGACAATATAAATCAAGAGAAAAATACTGTCAATATTAGTCATATAACCCGTCATTTAATCTATGTATTGTAAAAGGTTTATTTGGATCATAATGTGACAAGAATTTTGCGTGAGCACTACGAATGCAAAATGCGTCCAAGTTGAAGATCTCGTTATCGGTTGCGCCGTAAAACCCCGTCGTTCAGGGCGGCGATATTTCGTCACAAAGACCAAATGGACGTGCATCTTGATATAATGTTGCATGTAACTTGATAGGAGATTTCACATGGGAACTACGCACGTAAATGCACGAGTTCAAAAGCACCGCGACGCGCTGCGCATGGCAGGACTACGTCCGGTGCAGATCTGGGTTCCGGACACACGCCACCCAGGCTTCGCGGAGGAGTGCCGCCGCCAATCCCTTCTGGTGGCTCAGGCAGACAGCGCCGATATGCCCATGCAGCAGTTCATGGATGATGCCTTGGCAGACGCAGAGGGCTGGACGGAATGATGCGCGGCGACCTGGTGACTATTGCCATGCAAGGAAACTTTGGCAAGCCACGGCCCGCGTTGGTAATTCAAGCCAATCAGTTCAGCGAGCATGTAAGTGCAACGGTTCTACTCATTACCAGCACGCTTGTTGCTGCGCCATTGCTGCGCGTTACTGTTCAGCCGAGCGCGGAGAACGGCTTGCAGAAACCTTCACAGATAATGGTGGATAAGGCCATGACGGTTAAGCGCGACAAGGTAGGACCAGCCTTTGGACACATTGATGCGGATGTATTAGTGGAGGTTGAGCGTTGCTTGGCCGTTTTCCTGGGCATCGCCAAGTGACCCGTCGTTTCGCCCACCGGACGCCATCATATACGGCGCAACCGATAAGTTTCTCGTATGCTAGTTGCTGATCATTCGACTTTGCTTGTCAGGGGCATCGCCATTCCTGCAAAGGTTGAACCCATAGTTCACATCAAAATCTTTTTTCTCGCCAGATGTCGTCTGAACACCGGGTTGCTTCAGGTGAAGGTTAAGGCGCTTGCAGCCGGGCTGATCGAATTTAGCTACCGTAGTCACCGTGGCAATGACTGGCTGTTGTGATCCAGTCGTCTGACGGAAAAATCCGGTAAGCGGACCTGTCACGACTCCACCTGACTTTCCATCCGGCGCATCAATTGCTTCGATCAGTAAAGGCTTGATGTTGGGGTATGTCGGCATTTCCGCCATGGCTTGCCAGGAGAAAATCCCTATAAAGATGGATGTAGGCAGAAAGACTATCTTTGACGTGATTCTCAACATTATTTTCTGACGCCTAGTTCATTGGCAGCATGTTTTATCGCTGCCCGCAATAATGTTTCCGGGTGTTCGGGTTGGGTTGATGCGGTATAAATGTTGAATCCAACAACCTGATTCCCAATTAATTTGTTTTTTATAATAGAAAATCCAAAACCAGCCAATCCTTCCTGAATATTGTTCTGTGAGGCGATACCCATTGCTGTCGTAAGTACGCCAACTGCTGCACCAGCTACGATTCCGCCAAGACTTCCTCCGAATGTTGAACCAAGTGAGATGGGATTAGGCCCCATATCGAAATTAGCCCCGTTGCTGGTCGCCTTGTTCACCAGTTTCACCATTTTTTCCATCTGTTTTTTCGTGGGTTCTCCTGGTAAAAGCAGCGGTTTGATGACAGGCAGCTCCTCGCGCATCGACAACAGATATTCCGCTGTATAAGGCATTGCACGGCCATCTTCCTTGAATGGCATGGTAACGAACGCCGTAACGGACATTTTGTAATAAGCATTTTCCTTGACTGATGTAACGTTAAATCCGTATTCGTTCATAAGGTTTGCCAGCAATGGCAAATGCTCAGATTTGAATGTCGATGTTTTAACGTAAACAGTCTTTTTTGCATCGAAGTCGCGAGAACTAAGCAAAGCCGTTTTATCCATTACTAACGAATGGATACTTGAATTTGAAAGGGGGGAATGCTCAACAACTGACTGGCAGCCCGTGATGAGTAAAACCAGTAATACGATAAAGAGAAACTTTGCAGAATCATTCAATTTGAGAACCGGTATCATAATAGCTTTGTGTCCTTCTGTTGATTACGTCCCTTGCATTATCGGATAAATCCGATGTATTTGGCAGTCTCACGGCTGCCATTACTTCACGGGAGAATTCCGATAAATCAAGTGCTGCAAAATTGATTGAAGCAAATTCAGCATGAGAGAATCCTTCGCAATTGGGTCTTTTGGCAGTTCCCCATGATTTACCGATTTGCGCTCTTCCCTGGGCATTGATGATACGGCCAAGGCGACTGTTGTAGCAGCAGTAGGAACGCTTCCGTTCTAAACAGACTCCGAAGAATTTCTTCGAGCAGTACGATCCTACCCGATGGCAAAGATTCTGCCCCTTCTTCATCGATAGTATCTGTTCATCCGGTTCACAGGATAACAATTCCTGAAGAACCATGATGGCCACCGCTATTGCAAAGGATGTCGGGTCGAAACCAAATGTTATATTTCCGCCTAGAAAAGGTATAGAATTTCCTAGCGGTATGATCGCTCCTTCAAAGCCTAACGCACTGGTTACAAACCCAGGTGCTGACGTGGTTCCCAGCGTTGCACTGAACCCAAAGTAACTCAATGAGGGAGAAAATGCGCTCAGCAACCCGCCGGAAGGAATCTTCAGCGGATCTACTCCCATCATGGCCGACATACCCTTGATTATCCAATCGGGTGCCGTCGAAGTATAAAGTGCGTCATACAGATACTTGCTACCATAGGACAGTACATTCTTGCCTGCCTGAACCGTCAGATTGAACAGCAGGTTATTGTTGAAGGTGCTACCACCAGAACTTCCAGCGCAGCAGTTCATGATGCCGCCAAGCTTTATGCGGCACTTTCCCTTGTCACCATCGAATATGCGCTGAGTGTTTTCATTCAGGTAGACACCGGCTTCCCTCATTATCTCGACCGATGACGTTGCCTGCGGAAAATCAGTGTCATTCTGATGGCCGGTATTGAAGCAATTGCCATTGATGCAGAATTTTTGTCCAGAGCAGTTGAGAAACGTACTTTCCAGAGATGGTGCCGTTCTACAGCTATATATTTTTTCCTGATCAACGCATATCTGCTGGCCATTAATGGTTACGGTCTGTTGGCACGCACCGTCGGACTGAAACGTGCATTCAGGATTATTCTCATAAACCAGGCATTCCGTATGATCTTCCACCCCGGTCAGCCCAACATATCCACGCTTCTGGGTGAAACAGCCATCTGGAGCGACATCTGCCAAACTGATTTCCGGAGGCAACGGGAATGGAGGTACAGTCGATACACATTCCTGGCCAACATATTGATAGTTTGGATTGTTATGCCACTGGCGGCAGGCGCTTAGATCGTAATCACTGGATACCAGCACATGCACAATGGCACCGGTAATGGGATCCTGCTGTTGAGTAATGATGATGTTCCGTGGAGCCAGACATTCATGCGGCGCAACCTCCTTGATGACTGCGCAGGATTTTTCCGCATAAATCGCTGGGGTGGTACTGGTCTGAGTTACACACTGGCCTTCGGTATTGGAGCTAATTCCGGTACTACTCTGAAAAACCGCTGGCGCATTGTCTCTGGCATTGCGGGTATTTTGCAGAACAGGATCATCCGGTGCGAGCGGGACATGCTGCCTGGTTTGCCGGTTGCCAACAATAAAGTTGACCGCTTCGCATTCCTGGTCGAACATGGCATTGCCGGTGGGTATATAGCCTGCACAATTGCTTACCTTGTCGAGTCCTGGCTGGGTAAGCTCTCCCTGCCCATCCTGGAAAAGACTGGCTTCGGCAGCAGGCATACCGTAATAATCCAGTTTATCGGCAATCGCCTGTTCATTGATCCCCGAAAAAATACCCGCATTCCTGCTCTCGGCAAATGTTTTCGCATCCTCGAAGGCATTATTCAGATCATCGGCGAAAATCGCCCCGGACAGCACCCACAACAGCCCGATCAGCAGCAGGTGAAGCGTATGTTTCATTGGATGCCTCGAACGATCCGTGAGTGAAACGACCTGGCTGTCATCGACCAGGCAGGACTGGTACGTTCTATGTATTCGAGTGCGTAGTCCAGTGACACATCACCGCTTACCTTGACAAAGGTCTTCGGTTTTGCGCAACCATTTTCCATTACTTTGCCTGCTTCCTGACTGGCCAGGACAAAAGCAGGCACACGGGTCACGCTGAATTGCTGGAAAGCGGGAGGATGGATGGAAACAGGCACGTTACGGCTCCCCAGGATAGCCTTGACCGCTTCACCCATTTTCATCATCGAGTCGTCTTTCAATCCACGAAACAGCAACGTGGCCCCAGCTTTTTCCGCCTGGTCAGCCAGTTTGCGCAACGCTGCTTCCGGCATCGAGAGGGACACCAGCACCAGCAGATCATGTGAGCGCATTCTGTCGGCATTGGCTTGTCCCATATTCCTGAATTTCTCGGCAATGACAGAAATGTCTCCCGCCGGAACATCTGGTTTTGGCAAGGCATCGATGTCGGGCATTCGAGGGATGGCAATAGCGTGACCCTTTTCAAGTACATCGAGCTGCTGCATGGTTTTACGCGCACGATGGATGGCATTCTCTATGTCCTGGTCGTCGGGCAGCCTTACAGCCTCATGGTCAGTAATCATATTCCCCGAAAAAAGGTGTTCCTGCGCCTGGGAGAATGACGGCAGGAACACGAGGGCTGCGACAACAGCAAGCAAAAACAGAAATCGGTTATTTTGCATCTCTTATCCTCATAGCCAGCTATATAGCTATATAAATATTCTGATAGATAGCTATATAGCTATCATCATTCCCCCAGAGTAATGGCACCCTGGCAACAGTTGCGTTTCCTGAAGATCTGGTAGGCAAAATCTTCACCCTGGATTGGAAACTCCCGACCCGCGCCCCACAATACGGTTGAGCGTCCGAGCGGCTGGCAGCATTTGCCTGCAATTTTCAGAGTTTGGGGAATCGGGTAGAGCATCTGGTATTTGTAGCCGGTCTTGTCCATGACTGGCTGCGGGGTATAGCCACAGATCGAATTATTACCAGCGGCAGACCACATCAATAGTTCTCGATGCAGTTTGGCGATAATGCGGTTTACCATCAGGCTGGATGCCTGTACCCCGCTAATATGTGCCTGGATATTGCCATTGAGCGGATGCAGGCTGCCCTGGCACCCCGCGCACCAAAAGAAAGCATTATTAGGAAAACCTGCGGTTGCTGCTACACAATCGGCTGCACAAGCCGCCCGTGCGGGAAGATTGCCAAAGAGAAAGACTTCTGGAGTCAACAGGGCAGTCAGCTCATCATCCTTCCACATCGGGTCGAGTTCGGTGAGATAGGCAATATCGAAGCCGACATTTTCCAGGCAACCGTTGTCCAATATTGCCTGTAGGAAGAAAATGATCGGATCGACGTACCAGTGAACTTGATAGAAGGAAGACTGGTCATGTCCCTCACGCCGGTTTCTCGACGCGACGGGCGCTTCGAACCCCGGATTGAGGCTGATCCCACCCAGGCTGGTCAGGCAAAAGGGATCACGTACCACATCGACACGCCTGACCGGCTCCCAGAAACTCACCTGAATGCCTACTCTGGGCGGATTGCCGCAGGCGCAGGCAATATCACCCGGATTGGATGTATCTTCCTGGTCAAGAGAGGAGATTCTTACCCCACCTATGTTGATCGGGAAAATACACGACCAGCAAATATCGGTGATTGGGTTGGCAAACTTGCCGGTACAGGTAGCGGCATGGGATACGCTGCAAACGGTAAGCAGTAGCAGGGCTGAAAGCAATTTTTCAAGGGTGGATTTCATCGATTCTCAGCCTTTTGCCTTCCTGCCTGACCGTTGCGGGCGAATGCGTGATTCTGAAGTGCTTCGACAAAACGCCGCCCTGATCAAAGAATACTTCCCGTTGCCATTCGCGCATCAGTTCCAGTGGCGCTCCGGCAATCAGTATGAGCTTGACCGGCATGTCCGCTGATTCGATAAAACGCTTGACGAAAACTACCTGGCGCTCATCATCGCCATTGAAAAACACCAGTATCTTGCTCAAACCGGCATAATCGAGCGGATTGACCTTGTAACCCGCCTTGAACATGATCCGGCCATGTTCGTCCACCATATCCCGGTCAAGGATGAAGGAGGGATCAATATAAAAGGTTTTGTTGGTTTCAGATGTGCTGATACCGGCAACCGGTTGTGGTCGCTCAATACCTGCAATCACCTTCTGTTTGTAGTTTTCCTGCAATTCGGCAAGCTCGCCAGTCTGTTCCATGTGCTTCAGTCTGGACTGCATGACTTCGATCAGGTCACGTTCCTGTATTGGATACGTCGGACCAATTACACCAAGGTCTTCGGCCATGAGTTTCCCGGCAATCAATACAAGCAGGCAGCAGATGAGCAGATGAATGCGTATCATGGCCTGCACCGCAGTAATGTGCCTTCGCTCGACAATCTGTCCGAATGCTCCTTGATGAGCTTGTTCAGAAGCACCACCGTGAAACGGTATCCTGCTCTTCTGACCGCCTTGGCCAGGATTTTTCTGTCAAGTTCGAGCCAGCCATCCTGATCGGTTTGCAAATCATCCATTGCGCGAACGACTGCCAGCAGCTCATCGAGCGAGGGGAAATTGTCCGATGCGTTGCCAGGCCCGCTGACTGATACTTTTGATGACGGAGTAGATTGTTGTAATGGCGGTGACTGCTGTATGCCGGTTTCGGGTTTTGAATTTGTCGATTGAGTTTCCGGGTGACTGTTGCTGGAACCGGATACCGGCTTGCCAGGTATCCTAACGAAAACAGCACTAATGGTTTTTTCCAGTCGGATGACCTTGATAGTCTGGCCATTTATTTCGGTATCGATTACTTTCTTCCAGGGTGTTACAGGATCGATCCACAACCATCTTTGATCAGACAGCGCATCCAGAATGCTCTTTAGCGGAAAAGTGCAACCACTAAAAGCATCTGGCCAGTGGATCAGCAGATACCCGTTTTCATCGAGCAGAACATCCTGCCCCCACTGTTTGCGGTTTGATGCAACATCATCGCGCAATACTTGCAGAATCCTGCCTGCTTCATTGTCAGGAAAATCCAGTTTCAATCCTTCCGGCAATACTGGCAATGCTGGATATGACGGCGAAGCAGCTTCTTTCTGAACAGGCTGGTTTTCCTGTAGGGTTGGCGATGGTTTTTGGTTTACTGCACCGATGGTATTAGTATTTTCCAATTGCTGCGAACTCTTGGCAGAAAAAGCGGGCGCGCTATCCATCTGCGGTGTCTGGGTGGCTATTTCTGGCGCTTCCAACTGCACACAAGTTACATCGATCACTTCTCCTTCTACCGTTTGCAGGGGCATTGCGGATACCATCACATCGTCTTTCAGGCGTATTACCTGCAAACGAATATCCGCGATCTTCTCCTTGAGGCAGGCAGGCGCAATTCTCCAGTAAGGCGACTGACCTTCCCTGATTTGCGCAATATCCCGTTCAACCAGCATATCGAGAATGCCTTCCGGGGTATGCGCAAGCCCCAGCATCTTTTCTTCACGAATGACACGCACCATATCCTCGCCAGAAGCAGGCCAGACGATATAAGTATTGCCCGCAAGCTTCCACACACGCGCACCAGGCTCATTGACCAGCCAGATACTTTCTTTGATCAGGCGGCGCATGATGTCGGTCAGCATGCGTTCGACTGGCACACCAAGATCATAGCCAGCCATGGTCGCGCCGATAGTTTTAAGATCGCGTTCCACACTGATCCGATCCGCCCTGATGACCAGATCATGAACGGGGTTGGCAGCAGAAGGATTGGAATTCAAGGACTCCATCAGCCAGATGATCATCTCGATACTGATTTCTTCTATTCCTGCAAGTGTTTCGGTGCCAATGATTCTGTCCGCTACCAGATTTGCCATAACGGTATGCTGGCGATCACGGCCTTCGCGCCAATCGAGATAATAGGATTCCACTTTTGATCGGGTTGCCCAGGCAAGCAGGCTTTCCCTGATGGGTCGCCATATCTTTGAGCGGTCATGATTGGCAATCGTCATGTCGGTAACAGGCTTGCCAGCGTCGTGACACAGGGCGGCCAGAAACACGATCAGTTGCCAGCTCGTCTCCATTTCTCGTCGCTTTGCTGGAGTCTGCGCGATGTTCGGCAGGGCTTTTTCTGCTGATTGCAGCGCATACAGTGCAACTTCCAGAGAATGCCGGAACAATCCCCCAGCGCCACGGTGATGATGCGATTGTGAAGCAGGCAAAAGATGTGCATAAGCAGCAAATCTTTCAATTACAGGAATGTAGTATTGATTGAAGTGAGTCTGATTGCCAATGGTGCGCTGGATGCGATCAATGATGTCTTCCTGGGTGTACATAAGCCGATCAACCGCAATGACTGGCAAACCCTGAACGAAAGGCGGGTAACGCGGAATGTCTTCGTCACGAAATTGTTTCGATAGGGATCGCTTGCCAGGAGATGCCATGGTATCGCCTGACACACCCAAAAATTTCAGCAGACGGGCAAACACAATCAGAATACCCTGTGGGCACGACCAATGATCTGGTCACGACGCACCCAACCGACCA
The DNA here is from genome assembly GCA_016703745.1 of Nitrosomonas sp. Classification (NCBI taxonomy): domain Bacteria; kingdom Pseudomonadati; phylum Pseudomonadota; class Betaproteobacteria; order Nitrosomonadales; family Nitrosomonadaceae; genus Nitrosomonas; species Nitrosomonas sp. The sequence goes on from JADJBK010000004.1 coordinate 21,429, forward strand.
GCTCATATCTCGAATCCAGACTGTCTGGATGGGTTGCGGCCATGTAGTAATGATCTTCAGGAACGATGCCAACCGATGCTCTTTTTATGGGAATACCAGTCTGGGAATATGGTTTTGTCCGTCCGACAAAAACATCATTCACAAAATAATCGTGATGACCGATTTCTACTTCCGTGGATGTGATGATAGAGCCAGGCAGTCCTTTCGTGATCTTGACAAAGACGGCTCCTTTTCTATAGAAGGCACCACCTTCGTAGAGGAAGGCGATTGTTTCGCCAGGCTCAGGGTTCAGACCCTGATTTTTCTCGATCAGAAAAACCGTGCCCGGTAATGAGTCACTTAAATTGAAAGAGATGGCGTAGCTTCTGCCAAAAGCGATGCACCCGACTATCAGCCATAGGTATAGCGGTGTGTATCTGGAAAAATGTGCATAAGTTCTGTTCAACATGCACAACATGCTACACAATCAGAATAGAAAACCACCTCAGATAGATGACCGGATATGTCGTTTATCGGGGATTGTTATATCATTATTTTTATGATTTAGACTTCACTTGTCAAAACACACATATCTTTTGTGGGGTATCCAGCTAAATGCTGTGATTTTGATATGTGAAATAAATTTTTCTTAAATTACAATAAGTTGTAACACGTGCTAAACACATACCACTTTCAATACAACAAAAAAAACCATAAACTTTACTTTTTTATCAATAAGTTAAACGCATGAAAATATTTACCGCATTTAGCTGGATACCCCACTTATTATTTGTTGTGGTCAACTTAAACTGGATACTTCGCCAAGGCAATCAAGCTTAAATTAGGCTATGTTGCAATTATACTCGGCGCGGTCAGGTATGCGGAAAATGAGGCGGGTATAATATCGGATTTTAGCTCTTACTAAGACATGCTCCAGCCCAACTGTTAGCCACAAGTAGTAATGCCCCCTTTCTCCTAAATAGAAAGGTCCGCTGGTGGTTAAACTCACCCCTGTTAAAAACAGAAGCGGATTATTTAGAAAATGGACAAGCTCAGAAAGAAGTAAAATGGTCACAGATACGAAAAAGGCCGAGGCATTATAGGACAGCAGCTTTTGCCATCAACAGATCATTTGGTGCCCACACGATTTGCATTTATGGCCATAATTTTTCTCCGGCAATACCCTGCATTCGATAACATTCAGATAACGCTCAACCAGTCTGGAGCATTCCTCTTCACCCATCAGTTGCACCCTGATCGCACGGCGTTTACCCGTTTGGCGATTGTTGATCGCCACAAAGCCATAGTTGGCGGTGGGCATTCCATTGTGTCTCAGCAGCCATGCCTGCAATGATAGCTGGGCGATGTCTGTTTCAAAAACCTGATAGGTATTGCGATTCTTGCTTTCCAAAGGAACATGCAAACCATTTTCCAGTTGGTATACCTGGTCGGGACGGCCAATCACAGGGTAAGGACTATCCATTCGCAGATCCTTTTCTATAATCACCACTTTTCCTGCTTTCAACTCGGCAGGCCGCCAATCTCTGGATAACCTGCGCCATGTCAGATATACCCAGTAAACGGCGATGATTGCCAGCGTAATCGCTATTGATTCGAGCATCATTTTGTTTGCTTATTGCTCTTGTCGAGCACAGCAACGAATCTATCCAGGCCGACGCGCATCAGTGATGTCAACCATGTGTGGTGTGCCATCTTGCTTACCATGAAAGGTGAAAACCAGTAATACCATCTGACGAAAATTTGCCCAATTACCGATTGCAGCAGCACATCATCGCGCCATTTCCGTAGCGTTACGGCCTCAAGCGAATCGATTCCATAGATACTGGAGGCAATGAAACAGCGTTTGTCGATTAGCTCGCCTGGCTTGTTTTGCAGCACACGGATTTTCTGCTCGATCTCAAACCGTCTGTGCTCAATTACACCCTCAACCGCACGCTTGCGAACAAAATCGGGGGATGCGTCACCAAGCCGTCGATCAAACATCATTTTCTGCTCGCAATAAACCGCAGATACGATGTCTGAAATGCTATGGTAGCGTTTCTTCCTGCTGTGGCGATAGCCGCTCATACCCATGCCTTTTTCTGAGTTTGTCAATCCGGTTATATTCTTTCAGGGCTGTTTCCAGATCAGAAAATAATCTTATCCTGGCACCATGTCTCCTGTTCGACAGCCCATACCAATGGCAGCAAAGTGTGTATTCACCAAACAAATCTTTAAAAATTGCCATTGAGTAGCCACGCCTGTCGGTTCGATAATTTGCTTGGTACATTACTCGCCTTCCTTAGATCGCATTGCAGCAGCTTTCGCATAACGAATCGAAAATAGCGCCCTGTTCAGATGAAATGCTTCCCGCCTGATCCAGGCAAGCTCTTTCTCTGTTTCCTCAATTAACGGCTTTTCCCATTCCCTTGCAAAAGCAAATAGTTTTGACAGGGTGTAGGTGTGCGATCCTTTGCCTTTCGTAATATGTGTGTATAGCGGATATTTCTTGCCATTTGCAGTGCTGCTCCATTTAACCCCTGTCCAGTCGATTCGAAGATTATTCCCTTTTCGGTGAATCCTTAAATTCAGATGGCTTTTGTTTTGCCATCCTGGTTTTTCGTTCTGCATCACCAGTTCCCAATGGAGATCAATTATCGATGAGGCGATTGCCTCCAATTCATCGATCCGGTTTTCGATAGATGTCCAGATTGTTTCCAGGCTTTCCATAGAATGCTGCATTTTTGGTTCAACCGTTTCCATTCTCTATACCTGCTTTCCATGTTGGCCAGCGTTTGTTTTACTGCTGGTTGCAAAAATAAATGTTTTCAGAAAATTTAGAGATAAATCTCAAGAGTTGTTTCCCTGGCAGAAAACAACTCTTAATATATTGTTTTCCGTATTCAGAAAACTACGAGAATTAATTAAAAACGAAAAAAATATTATATTTATTATCAGATAGTTAGTTTTTTGTTGCATTGAGAAATAAAAAAGAAAAAAATTCTTTTTCAGAAAAACAATTTATTTTTTTATTGCGCGGATTTTAAAAAACCCAATGCCAAAAAATCGTGAAATGCTAACACGCAGGATCGCGGGTAACCAACTACGATAGTTGACATATTCAGTCATCTATCTGGATATATTTCATTAGATTTGTTTGTTAGAGTGCATCTGGATACCAGGTCTGGGCTGAAATACAAAACCGTGTTGCCTGGCAAAGGTGCCCTGTAGGTATCCCACAGGGATACATGCAATACTTTTTTGGAAATGCAGAGCCTTTTTTCTGGGTGTAGGTGCCCTGTAGGTATCCCACAGGGACACATGCGATGCTTTTTGGGAAGATGAAAAGCCGTATTTCCGGATAGTGAAGGTCTGTAGACCTTCTGTAGACCTTCACGAGTAAAAAAATAATGAATTTTTGGAAAATTATCGGGCATAGAAGGTCTGTAGACCTTCTGTAGACCTTCACAGGTAGAAACGGAGAAAATAATTGAACATTGTCGGTATAGATATTGGTTATTCAAATCTCAAGGTAGCTTACGGCCAAAATAATAATTCTGAATCGCCAAAAACCGTACTCAGACCAGCAGGTGCGGCACCAGTGGATTGCTTTGGATCACGGATCGACGGGAAAGATAATGAGGATTTTCTGAAAGTGACGGTAAAAGGTAAATCGTTTGTCGCGGGCGTTTCTTCAGATCGGGCACAGATGTGGAGCCGCTCCTTGCACGCTGAATATTCCTCCAGTGATTCATATCAAGCACTTTTCAAAGCCGGTTTGCTCCTGACTGGAATGGAACATATAGATATACTCATTACAGGACTGCCTGTCTCCCAATCTCTCAACGAGAAAAGAAAAAACGCATTAATACATTCCATGACAGGTATTCATGAAATATCACCAGGGAAAACTGTTAGGGTCAAAGAAGTAAATGTCGTATCACAACCAATTGGCGGATTCCTGGATTTCATATCGAGAAGCAATGAGGACATCGAGGATGCAAGCATACTGGTGATTGACCCAGGATTCTTCTCGGTCGATTGGGTGGTGATCAGCAATAATGAAATACATAAACATTCATCCGGTACGAGCCTGACTGCATCATCTGTGTTACTGGAGGAAGCTGCCAGGCTGATCAGTAAGGATCATGGAACCGAAGTAAGCGCCGAGATAATTGAGAATGCCATCCGTAAAAATAAAACCACCATTCTGGTTATAGGGCAGCGCGTTGAAATTGCGTCATATTTGAATAGAGCAAAAAATTCGATAGGTCCGGTAGTTACCGAAGAAATTCAGAAGTCCTTGCGCAAAGAAAATAAGATGGTCGATCTGGTGGTGATGGTAGGAGGGGGTGCGTCCTTTTTTATGGATGCAATAAAGGATGCTTTCCCACGATTAAAAATTCTAATGACACGAGATGCTGTTTATTCCAATTGCCGAGGGTTTTGGATGATGGGAGCAGCTACTGAATGAACGCGGTGAAGATAAAACTGGTGATCAGTAGTGAGTCGAATACAGAGCTTTTTGAAGAAATCAACAGGTTGCCGCCAAGAAACAGGGCGGAAAGAATTCGTACTTTGGCTACTATTGGATTGCTGAAATTCTCCAATGATCCCAATTCGCAACCGGAAGATCAAATCCAGACAAAAGAGAAAGAAGACGAGAGTGAGGATGAGTTAATACGCAGAAAAAAGCATGCCATGATGGTAGCAAAAAAACTTATCAATAACCTGTGATGAGTATCTTACCGGAATGCGCGAAAAGCCCCGATGTTCAGGCCGGGGAGGATGTTAAGTCATTCCAGATTATCGATTCTTCGTCTCAAAGCAACAAGCTTCCGCTCCAGTTCGGCGATCCTTTTCGCTTCATGAATTTTGGCTGATAACACGTCCAGTATGGCAGAACAAATTTCGTCTTCAAGCTCGAACATTTGCTCTTCCAGTCTGCGCAATTTCGAGATAAAGGGACGAAAACTGATTGCAGACCCTGATGAGGCCATTTCTCCTGTGCCTGTTAAAAGCCAGTGCAAATTAACACCAGTTTTGGCGAAAGCGATTAGAGAATGGCCACCGGGAATGCTCGAACCCCCTTCACACTTCCTGATGATAGCGACACTAATACCAGCCATGGAGGCAAACTCCTCCTGACTTTTAAGGATGGACTTTCTCCATTGCCTTAACCGGATGGCGATTTCTGAGGCACTATCATTAGCATTCAATTTATATACTAACCACTAAAATTATTGACAGAATATATTTAAATAGTATTATTGTTATATTAGAAAAGGTGAAAATATATCATGAAAGACATCTTTTATATAAATTATCAATTTTTGCTTATGGCAAGAGACGCGGCAAAATCGAATTCCGGTGAATTAGTGTTTGGACTGTCCCGCGCAATCCTGGACAAGCTGTCTGAGATGAACGTCGATCAAATCGATAATCTTGCCCGGTCTTCCGGAGTAAGCCTGCTGTCTACAAGACTGAATGAGTCGGAAATGGCCAGACTGATCCAAATGCCGGAAACATGCAGAATGAATTACATCGTATCGATTCCTTCCGAAAAACATTAGATGATCTGCGCGGCAGAAATAATAAACCTGAAGAACGCGTGCGATTTGATCAGAGCGAGAATGAGGCTTACTGTCGTTCAGCGTGTAACCGGAGTGAATTCTCGAACATTACGCTCACTCTGGCATGAAATAAATCAGAACAATCCAAGTAGTGGGCGACTCAAGGATACCGTCTCCAATTCCATAAGGAGCTATGAAGAAGCCACGAAACTTGCAGCTTTCATTTCCATCTACAAGACGGTTTACCATAACAAAAATAAATGTACATTTTCTTCCAACAGTATTCAATTTGACACTCAAACACTGCTTGAAACATGGGATGAATTCAAAAAATTAAACAATGAAATAAATATCAATCTGGCATATTATGCCATAAGGGATATAAGTGCTGGGATTGTACAATTTACGGAATGTCGTGTCTGTAATGCAAATTTCATTTATGATCATTCGAGGAGAATTACAGAAATATGTCCATTTTGCAAAATAACAGCGCAGAAAAAAGGATTAAGGGAAAGAACGTGTGCTCGAAAGTGTTCTCAACCCTATGTGTCAGGACACCTTTCACCTCAGTTGGAACCTAAAAACTTGAATGGCGAAGCGAGAGGATATGATGCAAAAGAGTATATTTAAGGAATTAGTAATCAAGAAGATGATGCCACCCAATCTGGCATCTGTTCCGCAATTGTGTAAAGGCCATCTCTAAAAATTCAAGTTCAAGTATTTGACAAAATGGATACCAGACAAGAAAAATTCGAGCGTAAAGCAAAAATACTGCTATTCGTTGTCATTACCGTGATAGTAATGGCAACGAAAGAGATTACGAAGGTAACCGTGATCAATAATCTGGTTTATTCGGTTTTTTTGTGGGCGTTACTGTGGCTTCTGTACGTTGTTGTTCGGGATACCGCTATCATAATCGGCTGGAAAAAACCAGCATTCCCACTTCCTCAGTATGAACAGGAAGATATGGGAATAGCTAAGGCGTATGAAGAAGATGGTGGTTTATCATTAGATCTTTCTAACTCAATGAATCCACACAACCGTCTTTATTTTCCGCGTGACGAATGAATCATTGCTTGTCCTTTTTCCCTGGTACTTTCGGAACCAGTTCCAGGATACTATCCATCAAGGGATTATAAGGAGTTCCCTGCTCAGTACGCTGTTGCTGGGCTTCGGTAACCGCAGCGCCGGGCATACCTGGAAGTTGGGATGCAATTCCGTCAGGGAGAACACCTGACGTATTGCTTATGGCAGTACCCATCAACGGTTGTGCGCCGGGTTCGGTACGTTTTTCTGCTTCATCCTTGACTGGAGTACCTGTCGTATCAACATAGGTTCCACCGGCATCCATGGCGTTGATGACACGATCACGTACATGATCGAATTTGGAAGGCATTCCGCTCGTAACGGTACTGTTTGGATCCAGACCGGCATTAGCTGCTGCGGATGCCGCCTGGCCTCCATTCCATCCTTGTGCACTTCCGGAGCTACGAATCATTTGCGACTGCTCCGTGAAGAAGCGGCGAATGTCTTCCGGTGAATTGAACTGTGGCGCATTGGCCGTCACCATTGATTCCATCTTTTCCTTGTAGAAGGTATCGAGGAATGGCACTAACAGCTCAGGATTTTTCTCGGCCATCTGGGAGACAGTTGGGCCATCGAACCCCCTGCCCTGTAAATCGAATGGGTTGCGTTGTGTTCCCATCCATGCCATGAACTGATGGTACATGCTTGCCTCAAACCCGGCTGAGTTTTCCTTCAACTGTCCGGATAGTTCCTTGAGGGATTCGGATCGCTGGTATTGGGCTGTTGCCGAATCCGATCGGGTGCTGGACTGATTGAAGCTGGAGACGATCGATTCCGCCGCTCTGCGACCTGATTCATCGCTTGTATCAACACTCGTGTTTCGGGCGGCCTGCTCTACCCGGTTCAGCGCCTCTGAGTGTCCATCCTTCTGCAAATAACCAATGGCAGATTTCAAGGTTTGCTCGGCTCTGGCTGAAGATCCACCAGTAATAGTTGCAGTTGCCTGGGCGGCAAGAGGTAGAAGCGAATTAAGCGCTTTGGGACTCTTGAGCATGGCTTGTGCAGTCCCCAGAATTTCTGCACTTTGTTTTTGGCTAAATCCATGATCCGTGGCAAAATTATTGGTGATTTCTCTCGCTTCGTTCACGGCTTGCGAAAATCCGATCTGGCTGCTGGTTCCGGTTTGTGTGCCGCTACGTTCACTTGAGCCACGAGTTTTGACGAAATCGAAAGCTTGCTGCAAGCCAGTAGCATACATTTTGCCGGACGTGACCATTTCACTGGTAGCAGCCGATTGTGCCGATTCCGATTGCTGCTGAAAGGTGCTGGCCATGCGCTCGCCAAAGGTCAAGCGCATGCTGGTATTGTGGCGTATCAGTGAAGAATCGAATACCTGATGACCATCTGCCGTAGTTGTGGTAATAATGCCATTGCTGGCAACATCACGACGAACCGGAGCACCTACGTGCGTATTGGGAGCAAGACTATATTGCCCCATCGTCTGGTTATCGACATTGAGGCTGCCCATGTTGATATTGCCTTGGGAAGCGGCAGAGGCGAATCTGGCAGCTTCCGCACCCATCGGGGAGCCCAGCACATTACCGAATGCACTCGCGCCAAGGGCCAGGCCACTCACGATCATCCAGGAGATGGTCGGAATGCCCACCGCAGCTATCATGCCTGCGATTGCCTGATCGGAGATCATCAGGTTGTTGAGATACGTATACGTCACCATCGACATGCCACCATTGGCCAGTGCATCCGCCTGTTTTGCCGAATACATGGTGATGATAAAATTCATGACTGCATAGAGCGGTGGCCAGAGCTGTATCCACAACAGGCTCTTGGCATACATGCCAAACGCTGCCAGGCCATATTGCCCGAGTACGACGATGATAAGCAGCGCAAGCGGAGCCAGCGCATACTGAATCATCTCGATGATATTGCGCATCTTTGGCATTACCTGCTGGCCAATGGAGGCCATGACCTTGTAGGATTCGGAGGTGGAACGTAGTGCCTGTACTTCGGCAAGAGCAGTGGTAGCGGTTGCCGTATCTCCGATTTGTGCCGGAATCTTGTATTGCGCATCCAGAAACAGGTTCATGACCATGCCCTGCCGGATGATCTCCGGTGCAGCAGAGGAAATGCTGGTGTAGAGGTTGGCGGAGGTCATGATCTGGCTTTGCGTCAGTGCCTGGCGGCTGGCAAGCGGCACATGCGGGTTGAGTGCATTGCCCAGATCGGTGATGCTGGTAGCCACCACCGTATTGATTTGAGTGCTCATCTCTGTATAGGCTTCCGGACAGGTTTTGGGAAGCATCATGATGCCCGATGGAATCTGCCTGATTTCCACGTAACGGGCGATATTGGTTTTGTTGTTGAGATAAGACCAGATGTCCGGTTGGCGGATTAGCTCATGAGGTGGAACGAAGCCTGTGACAAATTCAGGATAGACGCATTCCCGTATGAAATCCATCATGTTGGCTGATAGCACCGGACTGCCGGATCGTGCCACCAGTATCTCGCGCACCACCCGTGCGCCGAACAGAGTGCCGGATTTGCGAAACTGTACGTCATTTGGCAACGAAAATACCGTCTCGAAAGATGTTGTCAGAAAATCGCCAATTTTGCTGACCGTGCCTGCCAATGCTGCGATACCAACAGGTACGTTTCCGACAAGTTGCGGAGTGGGGTTGGTACTCGTGTGATCTACTATCACTACCGTGGCCTTTGGCACCAGCAGCAGGCCATGAAACAGAGTGAGCAGGACAACCCATCGCCACATATCATCCATGCGGCCCCGTCCGGCTACGACCACCATCGCTACGCTGATCAGGGCGATAATCGCCAGCAGGCGAAGAAGTCCCAGGAAATTCGAGCTGTTGGTCAGGGCAGCAACAGCATTGAATAATGTGACCAGTTCAGTGGCGTTCCAGTAGGAATAAATTTCGTAGTTCATTTTCTATTTCAGATCGATATTGGAATTGAAAAGTGACAGTGAATTACGCAGATCGTTGGATACGGCGCTCATCATGGTCTGGTTGATCATTTGCAGGTTTCTGGCCTGCTCTGCAATGCCGATGCCCTTCTGATAGGCAAGGGAGACTCCTTCCGCCATTTCCATCCTGACCTGGCCTGCATCATCCCGCAATTGTTCAATGCTTTTGGTTGCAGCAGGATCCTGCATCGCACGCGCATGGACAAGCGCCTTGTTCATTTCCCGAAGCGCTGCATTAACGAAATTGGCGGCAACTTCAGTGGCAATAATTTCCGCGTATTCATCGAGGGCAGCCTGGGAGAAAGGGACGGTTGCGGACATCGACAACAGCTTCCACAAAGGGGTGGTCGATTGCGTCAGGAAGAAGGTATCGGTATCGGAAAAACCCTGCGCATCTCGGGCATGGATTTTGTCCGTACCTTTCCTGATGATTTCACGAACCCGCCACGCAAAAGGTGTAATCGCGATCGTGTCTTCAATGAGATTGTCACAATCAGTACCCGAGCATCGCCATACCTTGATGGGCTTGCTGCTTTGTGAAACGTTTCCGATCAGATCCTTGAATTCAAGAATCTTGCCAAAACTCAGCACCTGTGGTTCCGCGTTGGCGGCATCTCCCGTCGCCCTGACAATGATCGTGCCAACCAGACTCATCATCAGTTCCTTGATGTGATCCGGCGCGCTCAGGTTGCTCATTGCTTTCCACGCGACATTACCCGGATTGAGATAGGTTTTGAGCGCAGGATCAGCGCTCGATGTTTCGGTTAATGTCTCCTTTCTGGTTGTGAAATCACTTGACCATTTGGAGAGGCCATCGAGTGAATCGGTGAACTTGTTGATCAAACTTGAGCCATTGCTCTGTGCATTTACCTGTTCTTTGGCTTTTTGTGCCATTTGCGGCAGCGGTGTCATGCCGATCAGCGCCTCTGCCGCACGGCAGGAATTCATGTTGAGCAGGCTGTTCGCGCTCTGGGCTGCGTTTTGCAGACTTTTCATGAGATCAGCCAAATCAGGCGAAATCGTTTGTACGGCGATCATAAAGGAGTAACCCAGCGCATTATTGGCTATGTTGCGCAGCAGAGCTGTGAACTGCGCTGTGTTAATGAACGAAAATGATCCCGCGTGGAGATCGATGCCGCCACAGCCTGCACGAAAAGTCGGTGCGGCGAGGCTGCCCAACTGGTAGCTGGTCACGGGAGCACGCATATAAAGTGATCCGCCCGTGAAAAAGGATCCAGTCTGTCCCTGGATGGCCTGCGGTGTTGTGACGTTGCTGTAGGTTCCCATGGCATTGAACCATGAGTTCATGTCGGTGCTGATGTTGGCAAGTGCAGGACTACCTTGTAGCGCAAATAGCAGAATCAGAATGTAACGGGACTTGATCATGGCGTCAGCCTCAAATTGGGATCAATAGGATTCACCTGGTTGCGTGCTGGTCAGGACATGAATCCTCTCGATCATCTCCTGAGACGAAATCACGCCGGAACCCAAAGGAACCAGGCGTTTGTCGCGAATATTGCCCAGCACCATCAACGGAACTTCCATGACGCCCAGTTGTGTCGCCAGCCCATTATCCATGCGGGCATTCGGATATTGCGGCAGCGTGCTGCCATCGAGCGATACTGGAAAAATCGTGATTCCATGCGCCTGGGTAAGATAACCAAGTGTCTGTGCCATCATGTGGCAATAGGGACAGTCGGCTTTGAAGAAAAAGAATATTCCCCACTCTCTGCCAATCTTCTCCAGCGTGTCCAGTTGGGCAGCACGGGTCGCCTTCTTGTGAATATCGAGTGCCGCGTTGTTAACCGGATGTTTCAGCTCATAATTGAGTTCTGGTGTCTGCCAGATCACTCTGCGCCAGACATCGGAGAAAACAGATGCCATCTGCATCGACTGGTTTTGCAGGTCGATATAGGCGGTTACATTCCCTGGTGTCGGTTCCAGAATGGCAAGCGCCCGTCTGCCTTTGAGTTCTTTCTGCAATTCCTCAAGCTTCTTTATGGCCGCCTCATGAGGCGTTTCCTGTCTGGCCAGTGGTTCCTGATATTCTTCGGGTTCAACCTCGCAATACCAGAGGAATTTGGTGCGGTCGCATTGCCATACCGAAGGGTAATCGATGCCGGATACTTCATCTAGCATCGCCCAGGCAGAAAATGGAATGATCAAAAGTATCAGCGCATGAAACCACATGGTCTATTTCTGTCCCAGATGTGATCTGACCCAATCGGTCATATCGAGAATGTTTTTCTGGTTGGCACCGTCAGGCCGTTTGGCGATACTTGCCGAATTGAGCACGAAACAGCCACAGCTATTGGCAAGCTGCTGTAATGCCATATCAATGCGGATCGCCTGTGCCTGCGCTTCCATTAATGCTGACTCGTCTTTTCTTTGTGCAAAAGCGGCGGCAGATTCATTGAAAAGACTGGTCAGATCGACCGTTACGAATTTCTGAACAGGATGAGTATGAATCCATGCCGCACCAATGATGGCAGCAGACAGTACCGATAATGCCCAGGTCAGAATATGGTTTTTCAAGCTGTCCTCCTGTATTTACGCAGATCTCCGCTGATCCAGAATCATCTCGATCGCATCTGTCACAGCGATGCCTTGATTCGTCAACAATTTGATGGCTTCATAATCCTGCGCACGGGTGGAATACAGCAGCATCGAGAAAGGGTCGAGTATCAGTCGTCCCACTCCCGATCCTATTGGGCAATGTACGTATATTTCAGAATACATGCCATGTTCCGTGTTGACGCTGGTCATCTGCCGTTTGGTGTATTCATCGAGCGTCAGCTTGCCTTCCTTACCCAGCCGCTCGATGGATTCCGCCTTCTGTCGCAGCAGAAACAGCCAGTCGGCATTCTCGATCATGGCTCGGGTTGCCTCTGACTTGTAATAATCATCTACGGACTGTGTGATGGTGCCAAACGCTCCTCCGTATTTGCGCGCCCGTCGATAACCTGCCTCAATGAACGAAGCACTGGAACCCGCACCCATCAAATCCCAGGCTTCGTCGATAATGACGATTTTCTTCAATGACCGATCAAGATACATTTCCTGGGTGATGCGATACATCACCAGTTGCATGACTACCGTTTGCAGATTCTTTTTTGACTTGAGTTCTTCCAGTTCCAGTACGACGAAATTACTGGTGAACTGGATGTTTGATTCACCCTCGAAGTAGGAAGCATAAACACCGTGTTTGGTGTATGGTTCCAGTGCGGTTGCCAGGCGGTGCATATCGCGAATATTTTCTTCATTCTCCGATAAATCATTATTTTTCAGGAAATCATAAATATCCGTGATGGTGGCGAACTTGCCCTTGCTTTCCCATACTCGTTTGATGGCGGATACCAGTAGCGAATAGCTATAATTGTCGAGCTTCTCCTGCGGGCTGGCCATCTGCGCCACCAGAGGCAGAAGCATTTCCATGTCACTGTTGATGTCCATTACCATGGAGAAGGGATTGAGACACAAACGGTTATGGCGCTCATCCGTGAACTCGATGAACTCGCCATCGAGTATTTCACAAAGATTCTTGTAAGACCGGCCAATGTCGATGATCCAGACCTTCGCCCCTGTGCCGAGATAGCGGAACGCCATCTCGTTGATCAGGACGGATTTGCCAGAGCCAGATAAAGCGGCTACAGCAAAGTTGAAATTCCCACTTTTATTGTCGAACAGGTCGAGTGACATGATCTGTCCGCGCCTGCCGAACAGTGTCATTACCGGCGTGCCGGAGCCTTTCCACTCGGCGAGCAAAGGGGATGTCATAATGGCGTTATCGGAAGTCTTGGTGCCGATCCTGCCGAATGTTTTCAGATCGGCCTGCATTCCTTGCGTAAGAGCGCATGGCATACCGGCCACCAGGGCATGGTGCTGAAGATAGACATCCTTGGACAGATCAATGCCTCTGGCCTGCCAGACGGACCGAACCGCATGCTCGCAGCGTGAAGCATCTTCCAGATGGGACACCAATACCACCTGGTGATACATTTGTACGATATTCCTGCCGTTGGAAAATGCACGCAGCACCATATCCCAGTCACGCTTCTTGTCCTGGAGATCCGGCTGAAATTTCGCCATCACAGATTCTGCTGCCTGGGTTGCTCGGGCAGCCTTTACAGTTGCTCTGGTTCTCGCGGATTCATAATCCTGCACGACAGCACCCATCGTAATCAAAAACGGGCAAGGAATAGCCAATGCCAGACGAAAATAATCACCAATCAAGGCATCCATATTGCCCAGCCTGAAATACTTGGGATACTGTGTTACCGAAAAACATTGCAACGCCGTCTCAGAATCCCCATTTTTACGCTGTTTGATGCAGCTATCGGCAACTGCCGAGGCAATCTCGGTACTGGATATATGACTGCGAATCGGAAGTGAATTGTCATACTCGATCAGCCTGCGTCTGCTGCCAAGAATACGTTCATGATCGAAGAAATCCGCTACGAAATTGATCAGATCTTCCGGTTGCCAGTCGAATCCCGGCAGCAAGGAAGATCGCATGACAGAATGCACGGACTCGCGAATGCGGATCGCTTCCTCAATATCCGCCACGCTCATGGGATTGAGCGGCAATGTTACCGATACCACACAACGAAAATCACGCAGCAGATAGGCATGGTTGGAGAAAAATGATCTCCCCTTGTTTTGCAGGTAATAATCAATACGGCGGCGTGATAGTTCTCGGAACGTGTTGGTGCTGCGCAAGCCGCCTTCTTCGAGATCTACCGGCAGCATCTCTGACTGTTTGCGCAAAACAGGCAGAATATGTGGGCTGGCATAGAGCGTTATCTGAATGCCAGTTCCAGCAGGACATGACAGGAACAGGCTGGTCAACACCCGCTCCATTTCTTCATTGGAACCGGTCTGCGGAGGAGTCTCGATACAAAAACCGAGATTTTGCGTCGGTTTCTCACTGAATGCGCCATGATCCAGCACAAACAATTTTTCTTCCGGTAGCCAGGATGAATACGGCATAATTCCTGCCAGTCGAGGAATCGTAGCGATTTCTTTAAGCAGCTTGCGCGGCACCAGATCAGAGGGATCGAGCCGTTCGCCCATGAAAATCGTTTTCAGATCGGCCAGTACACTCAAAATTGTTCCTCCGGATAGATGTCATCTTGTGGTAAGGGAGCATGCTGTTGTCGCATAGGTGATGGCGGTGCTGAATACTGCGATGGCTGAGATGGCTGCGGCAGTGGTGGGAACTGCCGGAAGTCTGCCGTTTTTGCAGATTGTTCGCTGGCCCTGTCATTGAGATTGCCACCAGTCACAAGAGAGGTTGGATGGTATTCATCGATGATGTGCTGGCGGTGGTGTTCGATAACCCAACGGCCATAGTCAGCGAGCATGTAGATATATGACTGATCATGCAGGTCGCCGTCAGCATCTTCCCAGGGTGCAATCCAGACCCTCAGCAGTTTGGGTTTGATGAGGATTGGCTCACCCGATTGGGGAGTTCTGCCGGTGATGTGAGATGCAGTGCGCTCCTCTATACCCGTTGGCTGTTGTGTTGTATCCGCTTTGCCAACGCTACTGGTTCTGGATGTAGATTGATTGTCTGTGTCGCCTCCCTTGCGCAGACCAGGAAGATTATCCTGTACAGCATTCGAGTAAACCCCGGACATCGACGAGCAGGAAACGCCATCGGGTGCCTTACATGAAAATTTGCTCCCGCTGTCATACCCGGAGAGGGTAGTACATCCGCCAAGTACCAGCAGCAGTGGAATCAGGAAGACAGGTTTAATCATTCTTGCGCTCCTTTGGCTAGTAATGCTTCGATTTCTGACGCGGCTATTGCGCCTTGCACCATGCTGCCATCGCCTAGAATCAACGTGGGTGTGGCATCTATTCCAAGGCTGCGGGCAAGCGCCACGTTATTGTTAATGGGGTTCTGGCAATCATCCGTGCCGGTCTGTGGTATCTGCCCTTTGATCATTAAATCATTCCAGGCGGTGGATCTGTCCTGGGCACACCACACAAGACGCGCCTTCTGCGCTGCCTGGGGATGTAATTCCTTGATGGGATACAGGTATGTGTAAATGGTCACGTCATCCAGTATCGACAGCTCGGATTCCAGCTTGCGGCAGTAAGGACAATCGGGATCGGAAAACACGAACAACCTGCGCTTGCCACGGCCCCGGATAACTTTGATGGCATCATCGAGCGGTAGCGACGACACATCGATCCGGTTCAGAGTTTCCAGGACTTCTGCGGTTAAATCCCGTTGCTCGGCCATATCGAACAGATGTCCAAAGATCAGATAACGGGCGCTTGGGTCGGTATAGGCAATGTTCTTGCCCATGACGACCTCATAAACACCTTCTATGTGGCTTGGCTGGACACGGGTGAATTCGGTTGCAGGATAGAGTGTTTGCAGACGGTGCTTCACTTCGGCGGTAACATCATTGGCTTTTACGGAAAAAGCCATCAGCAATACTGCAATGGCAGAAATCATCCTTTGCGATGTCATGTCTAGCCCCTTCTTCCTGCCGTGCGGCGCAGCTTGTTGCGCGGTTCTCCAAGACCGATCATTTCCTGCTCATCTCCTATTTCAAATTCGATGCCTTTGGTCAGCACTACCTCTACAACTCGACCCGCATCGACCTCGATGACCGGAAAGAGCTGTTCAGCAAGGCGAATATAATATTGCGATACGCGATCAAGCGAGCGACCGATGCCCGCACCCATTCCTGCGCGGAACTGATTGCCCGCGCCGTTGAGAGTGCCGACCGTCCCCAGTGCGCTGGTTGAAAATGAGGTGGCACTTTGTTGCAATCCCTGACCGATACCAGCAATGATGCCCGTCATGAGCGCGTTGGCGATTATCTGACCCTGCTTGCTGATCAGTCTCCCTCGCAATCCGGCTTTGCCGTCTTCACTCACGATATAGCCCTTGGCAGGCACATCGACGACCTTGCCGTCTTTGAGTGTGCAGGAAAGCGATTCAAGTCTTATGTGGGCACGCTCCGAGCTGATGTCGCCATGGCCGGAACCCAGAACGAAGCATTCCCTAAGCTTCGCTCGGTAACGGTTTGGCAGGAAAGCATTGTCCTGCACTCGAAGCAATGCAGGCATCGGATTGTTCTGTGCCTGGCCACCGGTTGGCGCATCCATTCCGCCCAGCAGCACCGATCGCATGAATGTGCCAGAAGGAATGTAGGTTTTGGGTGGCTCCGGTTTGGCTTCGGGCGTAGCCTGTGGGTTGGTTGCCGTCATCTGGAATACCGCGATACCTGGCACGGGCGGTGGTGCAGCTTCAACAGCAGTACCTGGTTCCAGCATGGGAGGAGGAAGATATGGCTGTGGTGGCGGTATTTCCGTCTTGAAGGAATCGGCTTGGGCGGTTGGCTCCGGGACGGGCTGTGGTAATGGGGCAAAGAAATTTCCGGGTTGTGGTTCCTGTTCCTGCTTGCGCTCCAGATCTGTTATCTGTTGTTTCATGGCGCGAATGATTTCATCCATCTGCAACAACTGTTGTGCCGATTGCGACATCCAGACCTCGCGTGGATCAACCTGGGCACCGGGCGCGGAAATGTTGCGCGTATCCGGTTTCTGTTCCATGGCAGGAATCAGCATTGGTTCCTGGTTGTCCCATAGATAAACTCCACCAAATACCAGCGCAAAAAAGACAACTGCCAGTCCGGAGAGCAGCAAATTTTGCCTGGCTTTTACCGACAGATTCTTGAGGGATTCAGCAAAGCTTGTAGCAGAATCATTACTCATCCGAATTCTCCAGAATAATGAATACATCCGATACTTCTCCTGGATTCAGAACGGGACGCTCGACTGATACGGCGACGACTCCTGGCCGGTAAAGCTCACGCTCATCAATTACCAGTTGATGGCTGGATGTGTTCTTCATCCGGTACTTTTCCCCTGTGTAGCGACCTTCTACCGTGGCAGTGAGAACAAACATCACATCGTTCCATAGTGGCACCACCCGGTTGACTGAACGTGCTTCCATGTCCGTGTTCTGAGGCGATTCCAGTACAAGGATCATGCGCTTGATGGCGCGATTGCGCTCCATGTCATGATCTGCCTCAACTGTTCTGACAGACTTTTTTCTCCTATGGATTACGATGGTGTCGGCTGGCTTGTCGATGATAGCCAGCAGAAGTTTCCAGGTATGCTTCGATTCATCGGTGATGAATATGCTTATATGCGATTTGTCCACCATCGGCTTGATATAGGCGGCACCGGTTTCGCTGTCTGGCACTGCGGTAAAGTCTCCTTCTGCGCCGTATACCCGTGTGATACGGCTGCCTTCCACCCGCACGAGCGTCGGTTCCGAGCGAGAAACCGTGGCATGCAGGGTTTCATCCGGTTCCCCCTGTAAAAGCTGGGCTGCCGTCGTATCAAGACTTAGCAGCGTCAGCATCATCCAGAGGATTCTGCCGGGTCGTCTCACGAAAATCCGAAACATAGAGTTTTCCATTTAGATAGTTGAATCCGATCATGAAGGTCGCATCACGCTCACCAGCCCGTTTATCGGCCACCCACGTATGCAACTTGCCGGAAAGTGCGACTCGAAGATACTTTTCATCGACGGTGATGTCCTGTACCGAAAATTGTGAGGAAGTCTGGTTTCTTCTCAGAAAATCGGAACGGGAAGCCATTTCCTGCGATAGCCTGCCGAATTCGGATGGCAGTGCATATTTGAGAAAAAGTTCGTTCTGATAAGCAATACCGGCTGGCGTGACGTTGAGTGCCAGCCCGGCATACCAGTACGCCATTTCTTCAAGGTATTCCCTGGATACCATGTTGTTCGATACCCAGAAACCCTGCTTGATCTGCGGCGGCACCAGTACCGTTCGGGCATCTCCCTGTAAATTGAGTATTGCTAGACTCGTAAGGATGATGATCAGCACGAGTGCTGCCAGCAGGAGGCGCATGAAACGGATTTCCAGTGCGGCGTTGGCCCGTTCATCAGTGTATTTTTTGAATAACATGATCAACCCAGAAAATAGCGCAGACTGGAAGATGGCAGGGTTTTGGGTTTTATGAACAGACTGCCTGGAAACCACCAGTAGAGGACATGAATGGCGAAACGCGAATGTTTCCCAGCCTTCATCCGACCATAAGCCCACGCTGCCGAAGTGCCACCGACCAGACCAAGCATGGCCATGCCAAGGGCAAGACCGATGCCAATCAGCATAATTGCCAGAACAAGCTGATCGATTTCCCACCAGAGAAATCGCTCCCGCGCATCGAGGAAAGTTGGTATAAATCCGGTTTCATCGCCATTCATTTGTCACCTCCTACCTAGATGGTTGCAGTCATGATGACCTCGATGATGCCGGGTGTGAATTGCATGAAGATCGCAAAACCGACCCCCGTCAGTACCGGAACCGGATTGACTCGTGCGATGGAGATAATGCCGCCCAAAGCAACAGCGGCAATCGATATGGCCTTACCGCCAAAACCCAGCACCAGATCCTTGAAAAAAGTGTACAGGGCGGAGAACGAAGTGCCGGTCGTGCCGGACACCGCATCACTAACAATGACCAGCGACATGACTACAAATGCTAAAAAGATTAAAGATTTTTTGTTAATTACCAACATGATTTACTCCTGATTTGGTTTTATGAAAAATGATTGATTTGACCAGCCAGCCGAAGCCCATGCCTAGGGCAATCCCGCCTATATGCGCCTGAAAGTCGTTGTCGAGCATGCCGCCCGGCATCAACACCCCCATGGCAATAAAGGCACCGGCAATGACCATATCCTTGATTGCCTCCCTCGTCCGAGGGAGCTTCTCAATGGTTACAGTTTGGTTCATAGTGTCTCCTTTCTGATTAAGCTCACTTCAACGCGACGGTTAAGCGCACGCCCCTTATCCGTCTGGTTATCCGCCAGATAGCAACAATTGCCCATGGCTCTGATTTCCAGTGGATTCCTGATGCCGCGTGATTTGATCCACGCAGCTACCCATTCAGCCCGTCGCTCGGCGAGCTTCTGGTTGTATTCTTTTGCTCCGGTGCTGTCGGTATAGCCATCGATACGTATACGATCACCTTCCGATAGTGTCGTTAAAAATACGTTGAGATCACGAATACCACGGCTTTCCGCCTGATCGAAATTGAAGTGCAGCACAATCTTTCGTTGAGAATCACCTTTCACGCCAGCCTGGTTTGCATTGCTGCTTACAGCAGCAAAGGAAATAGTCTGAATGGGTGATTTCATGGTTGGTCTGGTGCAATTGATACCTACTTCGCAGATGCGCCATTCATTGTCGAACCAGGCAATTTCATAGAATATTTTTGGTGGTTTTTCAATGAGTATCTTGGGTTGTTGCTTCGGTTGACCAGCACAGGCAATCAGCATTAATCCAGGCATGATGATGAAAAACTTTTGCATTACTGCTGGCTCCTGATGCGATTGAGTGCTGTCTTAACCTTGCGGGCATAGATGATCCGCTTGTCAGGTGATTTGGCGTTATAGGCACCAATTGCTGTCCAGTTATAGCCAATATCCTTGAAATTGTTTGCCAGCACCCAGGCACCAACGAAAGTGTTGATACAGGGATCGAACAGGGATTGTTCGGTGATGCCGTATTTACCCAGTTTGCGCAACCAACTGCTGTTGATCTGCATGTGGCCAATGTCGCGAGAGCCGTTCTTGTTGCTGTAGTTGACAGCCTTGGGATTACCGTTGGATTCAACTTTCGAGATTGCCTTGAGCAGATCCGGGTGAATACGGTAACGCCGTGATGCCTCATCAAAACAGGCCGCTTCAGCAATCATCGAAAGCAGTAACATTGTGAGCAGAAAGAGTATTTTCATGCACATATGCTAAAAACTTTCTGAATAATAAACAACCAAGATAGATGACCGGATAGGTCATTTATCGTGTATTGTCATATTCTCTTTTGTATGTTAGACATCCACATCCAGAGTGAAAAAACGACAAGAAGAATCAGGCATGGAGCCAATATTGCCGGTAAAGGAAATGGCATGAACAGCCAGAGCAGGAGAAGAGCAAAGGAAAAAACAAAGAGGTTTGCGCCAATACTAAGCCGCAGAGGACTCTGCGAAATGAACATATTTTTTCTGATCTCGCGCACCAACACCCCATCCGAAGATGCAGCGAGCAGAATTGGGAATGCAATCAAAATCCAGAGTGCGAAAGAATACACTCTATAAAAGACAATATCACTCCATAGTAACGTGATATAAATCCGGTCAAGCACCCATCCCTTGAGTTCATCAGTAATTTCAAAAGATGCCGCTTTTGCTAATTCTCCGGAAAATTCCAGCATAGACTCCGATGCTTTTGAATTTACCCAGTGATTGGCATTATCTCCAGCCAGAGATGCCATTTGCTGGCGATCCACGATACGCGTCTGCTCTAAGACCTGTCTTGGAATCAGAAACCAGGTTGCGATCAGTCCAGCCAACAGGATGAACGCTATAAATGTCCACCAGGGATTGGTCCTGTTGGTTCTTGCCATGATTCAGGCGGGATTTGCCGAGGAATTAAATCGATATACAGTTATCTGTCCGCCCTCAGCCATGAAAAGGCTCCGGGAGCGGCAGCATTCCTTGTTATGGATGGTTCCGATGATTCAGAACTGTTTGATGCGTCATTTATGATTGCTGTTTCCTGCAAAGATACTGCATCATCAGATACAGATGGCACATCGACTGGATTTTCCTGTTGGGGTTTTTTTCTGGACTCAATCATTGCCTCGCGCACAACGCCACGGACGTGGGTTGCGATCCTGAGAATCCTTCTTTTCCATTCATAAAGGATTCGCGAGTATTCCTGATCTGCAATGGTGCCAGATAGCCACATTGCATCCAGTTTGGCTATCATTCCATCGAATTCACGAATAATTCCTGCATATTTGGCCGAACGGTGAGAGGAAATCCTTGCTTCAACGACCGCAGGATGAGAATAATTGATCGCATCCAGAGTAATTCCATTGTTCTCGGCAACTTTTTCGAGTCTAATGATTTCATTATGAATGTCAGCTTGTGCCTTGTTCAGTTTTTCGTCGATCAAACCTTCCATATCACACACCTGGGATTCAGTACCAACTGCACGTAACACAACGGAAAGCGAATAGATCGCATCAGAATAAGAATCGAATCCTCGTCGGAACACCTGTTGTGCATGAAAGGATTGCAGCGGGATATTTTGCACTACATAAGGGCGACTGTTGGCTGGTTTGGTTTCCATTTCATTTCCATGAGATTGATAAAAATTCATTTTATCCGTCTCACGAAGAAATGGCACACCAGATAAATGACCTATCTGGTCATCTATTGGGATTGTTTATATTTATTAGATCAGCATACTATTTCTGCTTCGCTTTTATCAAATTATTAAACACTCATGCAAAAAAAATTCTGGATTTATGATGGGCCTCCACAATATGCCGATCTCAAGCTACCTGCGATTTCTTCAACATTAAGTATTGGGCATATTTTGTTTTTTTTTCTGCATGATGGATCAGTTTGGCTGTTTGCAAGCCGCAATCCTGGGAAATGTGTTTCCAGTTGGAGTAATACCGCACGGCGCTATGATCTCCATGAAATCAACCATATCATGGTGTCTCAACCTTTCCTGTTTTATACGTCGGTAAAAAAGAATATCGAAAAAAATATCGAGGGATACAGGATGAAAAAGTCTGGCGGATATATCATCGATAGAGAAACGTTAACCGCTGAAGCAGAAAATGTCTTTGCCATGGCTAAACCAATGCCCGATAGCGATGACTGATGTATATGATTTCGATAACCCCTGGAGGAAGATCTATGAGTGGCCGATGGCATTCGGCTGGTTCACTGCTTCTGGGGTAACGCTTCTACTGGTTTATACGATACCTATCATACCGTTCCGGTTTGGCATTATTCTTGCCGGAGCTTGTGCCGTTTTTGGGATGGTTCGCGGCATCCAGGCATGGAGAAGATACAGTGATTTTAATCGTATGAAGCTTTCTGGCAAGCGGTTCATAAAACTGGAAAGTGTCCTGAAGATAGCACGCAAGGCTGCCAGCAGGAACAATCTGT
Source organism: Nitrosomonas sp. (assembly GCA_016703745.1). Taxonomy (NCBI): domain Bacteria; kingdom Pseudomonadati; phylum Pseudomonadota; class Betaproteobacteria; order Nitrosomonadales; family Nitrosomonadaceae; genus Nitrosomonas; species Nitrosomonas sp. The sequence continues at coordinate 44,033 of JADJBK010000004.1, forward strand.
GGCTCGGCAATGGTTTCCAGTGGACAGACATCGAATCAGGCAGAATGCACGCCCTGATCAATCAGGGAATCGCCAACCAGTTAGGCAAAGAAGTTTTGAGTAATGAAGGTGCTTACTGGTTGCATGGATTATCCAGAGAGGAAGATATGTTTACCGACCTTGGTAGCCTGGTTGGACATACTCTGATCGTTGGCACGACGCGGGTTGGGAAGACAAGAATGCTTGATTTGCTGATCGCACAAGCCATTGTCAGAAATGAGCCAGTCATCATCATCGATCCAAAGGGTGATCACGGACTGGCCGAAAATGCACGACGAGTCTGTGAAGCACTCGGACAGTCTGATCGTTTTGTGTTTTTTCATCCAGCTTATCCAGAAAAATCGATCAGCATCGATCCACTGCGCAACTGGAACCGGAAAACAGAACTGGCCAGCCGAATTGCATCCTTGATTCCATCCGAAACCGGTGCCGATCCTTTCACTGCTTTCGGATGGAAAGTATTGAACGACATTGTGAATGGTCTGATTGCAACCGGTACACGGCCAAATCTGGTGCAGGTGAGAAAATATATAGAAGGAGGCCCGGACGGTTTGTTGCTAAGGGCACTGCGTCAGCATTTCAAGGTATACGTTCCCGGTTGGGAATCCAAAGCTGGCGGTTTTATCAAGAAATATCGTGGTAATGAGGTCCTTGCCTATACTTCTTTCTACAAGGAAGTAGTCGCTCATGAAGCCCAATCGGTCGATCTCGATGGCCTGATTTCAACATTCGAACATAATCGTGAGCATTTCCAGAAAATGATCGCCTCTCTTATTCCTATCCTGTCCATGCTGACGAGTGAACCACTAAAAGAACTGCTGTCTCCCGATTTCGAGCCAGGGCATGAACGTGAAATGACGGATGCAGCAAGGGCGATAAAAGCAGATAAGGTGCTGTATATTGGATTGGATTCACTCGCTGATGGCATGGTAGGCAGCGCCATTGGTTCTCTGCTGTTGGCCGACCTGACTGCGGTTGCTGGTGATCGGTATAACTATGGCATCAAAACTATGAAACCCGTCAATCTGTTCATCGATGAGGCGGCAGAAGTCATTAATCAACCAACAATCCAGTTAATGAACAAAGGTGGAGGGGCGCTCTTCAGGGTGACAATCGCAACACAAACCTTCGCAGATTTTGCCTCCCGTCTTGGGGATGAGAACAAGGCAAGACAGGTTCTTGCCAATACCAACAATAAGATTGCCATGAGAATTCTGGATTCCGAAACACAGAAATATATATCGGAAGGTATTCCAAAGATCAAGACACGCATCATGTCGGTTATGTACAACCACAGTATTGATTCGAGCATGAACGATAACGATGCAGGGTACAGGGAGGAAGCTGCCCAGGAAGAAGCGGATCTCATTCCACCAGCCATTCTGAGCGAATTACCGCCACTGCATTATTTTGCCCGTTTATCGGGCGGAAAGACGATCAAGGGGAGAATACCGATCCTGAAATGAATGGGTGCTCAATTTACTAACGCGAGATGCAGTTCGGTTCCCATATAGCGGAGCGCCATGGTGCCACGACATCGACAGGGAAAGCTTTTTCCGCAACCAGACTCAATAGCTGAACCAATGTCCACGCCGTCGAGCGAATCTGCATCCATAACTCCAGCACCGTGCGTTTCTGCTGCCACAAATTGTTCACGCCCCACCAGCGCTTCAGGTTGTGAAACAAGGGTTCGATGCCACAGCGGCGTGCATACAGATGCAGTATCTCCTCGGCACACAAATCCGTTCTAGACCAAGCAAATAGCCGCCTTTCGCGCATCAGCGTGTAGACGTAAAAACGATACGAAATTGTGCTCTTTAATTCTACTTTGTCAGATTATTCCAGAGCCCTATTTTGCCTGACAGAAGACTGCTTTGCGCTGGATCTCCTCTGATGCCGCTTGTGAATAATTTCAGCCAATTCCTCGGCTGTGAGCTGTCTTCGAGGCAGCATATGAGCTAATGCTGTTACCAAGTCATTGACGGATAACATCGGCCATTGCTCTCTGCCCTGCATTTTTTGCTTGACCAGGAAGAGCGTTGCCAGCATGACCAAAGCCATGTGATGATGCCATGCATCCCATCGGCGTACTTGATAGTCGGCCATGCCGCATTCACTCTTTGCCTCATGAAAACTGTGTTCGATAAAGAAACGCTGTGCCTGCACCTGCGCCAGCCTCTGCAATGGTGTTTCAAATGGCGCATTGGATAGGCAGTAGTGCGATATTTCGCGTGCGCCAATCTCCCGCCTGACCAACAAATGCCATCGGCGCGCTTGAGGCTCGGTGCCATCCCATACCCAAACGAGTGTATGAAGATATTGCGCTTCAAGCGCGCCTTTTTCACCCTCGCGCAGCTTGATGTGCCGCCATGCTGTATCCGGCTGCTCAGATGCCCATTGATCGACACGTATTGCTTCACTTTGTGCTTTCATGTGTGTTGGCCGCCTGCCACGGCCATTCCAATCTGGAATGTGCGGCGCTGGGTCTTCAAGATAGATCATCTGCTTGCAATGAACATCTGCAACAAATGTGCAACCAAGATTATCAACGCCCCGTAAAAAGGCAGCATCCTTGCCGTAACCCGCATCGATGGCCACATAACCAAAGCGCACACCATGTTGCAGCGCTTTTTCAATCATCGATAACGCGATCTCGCATTTGCTTTGGTAGCGCTGGTGCGCTTCAGGTATCGCTGCCTTATTGCAACGATCCGAATCATTCGCCCAGTGTTCCGGTAAATACAGGTGCGCATCAATCAAACTTGCCATGCTGTCCCGGCACAGGTTGGCAAATACGCCAACCTGGCAATTGTCTACCTTCCCCAGACGGCCGTTCCATTGCCTCGCAACCCCTGCTGAGGCTTCACCCTTCTTCGCAAAACCACTCTCATCAATGATCAAAGTGGCTTTGTCGCCACCCAATAGCGCGTCCGCTTCACGCGCAATCTGTGCACCAAATCCATGCCAATCAATTGCACCAGATGTCAGCATGTGTTGCATAGCCTGGTGATCAACCTCGTTTACTTCGCCCATGCGCAGCATGGTCGCCCGATCGGATTGAAACAGTCCACGCAGATAACCATAAAACGTCGCTGTTGCATCGCGCGTCGAGGAGACGAAAAATGATGAAAATGAAGATAAATGCGCGCCAAGCGCTTCTGGGAGCCCCTGTAGGGCAGATTTGAGAGACTGTTTAGTATTTTCACGACATGATCGTGATTAACATATATAAAACAATGACTTATTATACATCAACTGGATGCCTCATTGGAATTATTTGAATCTGACAAAGTAGAATTAAGCAGAGAGATCAAATTATTGTTGATAATCTCGACGGCCTCTTTCCTATTTGATGGAATAAACTGGCTATGAGCACTACACGTTTTATCCACCCAGGCTTGTGGGTAAGTTCTAATTCGATGATTCAGGGATGCAAGAATCTCTGCGACATAAGGAGTAGTTTTTTCAAAATTCCATTCGACTTTTTTCAGGGAATGCAGATTCCCCAACAAAGCCAATATGGGTGCCTGATTTACCTGCTCTGCCAATATTTTGGCCATCCACTCATCACGCCTAATATCTATATCCGTTCCGGCATCAATAGCAATCACTTTTAGGCAATCATTTCTTCTTGCCACTTCTGCCAGATCATTGATCATCGCACGAAAAGCAGGGTGATCGATTATGGAGGGGATTTCGACATCAGAAACCGTTGACTTGCCTTCTACGATCCCATCAAGAATCATCTGTTGATTGCTGGCAATCTCAAGCGCAACAACCAGGCATTTATCCTGCTGCAAATATTTGGATATTACGGACTGGAAAAACTGGACTGATTCAGGTCGCTTATGGTATTCACCGATGATTGAAATGCCGCCAGGCTCCATGCCTTTTATGATCCACTTCTGAGCTTCGTTTGAATGAGCTGGATCTGAAAAAAACAAACCAGCTATAAAGAAAAAAAAGTAAATCATCTTTTTTTTGCCTGTCGCCATTCCCATGGTGGAATTCTCTGAGCTTCCGGTAGACTCCATATCCCCGATCCATTCTTCCTGGCCTGTTTTTCCAGAGCATAGAGATTTTGATCCTTGGCATATTTTCGATATACCCAGGCAGCTCCAAGTCTAACCATTTCTGCATTTACATCGATTTCACCTGCATAGACTCGTCCAACTGTACGCCCATAGCGATCTATATCCCGTACTTTGACGAGTATGGTTTTACCGTAGACAATCCTGGATAATTCCTGTTTTGCACGCTTTCCATAAGGCTGGGCTGATTCGGGTGTATCGATCTCAGCGAGCCGTACTTTGATTTGCTTTTTTCGATTGTCCAGGATTGTTAGCGTATCTCCATCTGACACACCCACCACTCGCCCAATGTGTTCCTGAGCTGCTGCGGGTAACGGTAAGAGCGCGACGCATAGTAAAACAAGAAATAAAACTTGCTTGAAATTTTTGAGATTCAACAAATTCTCCTACTCATTTATATTTTATGAAGATAGAGACACTTTTTATTGGTATCGACTATTTTGGATATAAGTTGACATCCTCCCCTCCCTAAAGGAAGGTGATTCCTGCTGCCTCAACCCCGGAATGGGATTGATGGCTTCGGTGAGTTCCTGTTGCTGACGACATTACTGCATCGTTCACTTGGCAGGCGAGCCGGGCATGTCCTGCCCTTAGAATATTGATGGCCGCATTGAGGTCTGCATTTTCTGCATACCCACATTCGACGCAATCAAACTTGGATTGTGTCTTGCGGTTCTTGGCAGATACATGGTCGCAGGCCGGACACGTCCGGCTGGTGTTGCGCGGATTGATGGCAAGTACATCACCGCCACGCCACGCTTGCTTGTATTCCAACTGGCGGCGAAACTCACCCCAGCCCTGATCGAGAATCGACTTATTGAGGCCGGACTTGGCTTTGACACTTCGCCCTGGTGCACCAATGGTGCCTGCTGCCGACTTGCTCATGTTCGTGACTTTCAAATCTTCGATAACAATCATCGCGTGGTTTTTGCTGATGACAGTAGAAGTCTTGTGGAGAAAGTCATTCCGAGTATGAGCTACCCGTTGATGTAATCGTGATATTTTCTGTTTCTGTTTTTTCCAGTTGCTGCTGAACTTGATTTTGCGGCTCAAACAACGCTGGTATTTTGCCAGTTTTACGGCGTTCTTGCGGAAAGCATTGACCGGCTCAAACATCATGCCATCGGAGAGTGTAGCGAACAGCGTAACGCCTGCATCGAGGCCAACAATAGACGTAGACGGATGCACTGGCTCTGCAACCTCGCGCTCGGTCTGAATGCTGGCGTACCACTTGCCAGCGACACAGGACACCGTGATGTTTTTGATTACACCCTCGATAGCGCGGCTCTTACGATAGTGAATCCAGCTCAGCTTGGGAAACTTGATGCGGTTATTGCCAGCATCGAGTTCGCATCCTTGAGGGAAGCAAAAACTACTGCTAACACCCTTCTTTTTGAAGGATGGAAAGTCGGCACGTTTTTCGAAGAAGTTTTTGTAAGCGCGCGCCAGGTCTTTGAGCACGACTTGATATAGCTGCGATGGCGTTTCCTTGAGCCACAAGGTATCAGTTTCTTTTTTCCAGACCGGAAGCCATTTGCACATATCAAAATGATTGATGAACTTTTCGCCTGCTTCGTGATTGGCTATTTGCAGTGCAAGCGCCTTGTTCCAGACGAACCGACAGGAACCTGCGATACGACGCATGGCGCGTTGTTGTTCGCCGTTTGGCTCAATACGAAATTTGTAGGCTTGCAAGCGTTTCATGCTTTGAATTATACTCGGTCTATGGAGAAAAACAACGAAATAAGACACGGCAGGCATTGCGTTTTCAAGATGCACATTCACTTGGTCTTTGTGACGAAATGCCGCCGTGGTGTGTTCACCAAGGAGGTAATTGCCGACCTGCGCGGCATCTTCGCTGGTGTCTGCACCGACCTTGAGTCGGAGCTGGTTGAATTCGACGGCGAGCATGACCATGTGCATCTCCTGGTGAACTATCCCCCCAAGCTAGCGGTATCGGTACTGGTGAACAGCCTCAAAGGGGTGTCCAGCAGGATGATTCGCAAAAAGAACTATCCCTGTATCCGCAAAAAACTATGGGGAGGTGCATTGTGGTCGCCATCGTATTTTGCAGGCTCTTGCGGCGGCGCACCGATTGCCATCATTCGCCAATATATAGAACAACAGCAAACACCTGAGTAAGCTAACAACATGGACACCTGCGGTGTCCGCGCATTCTATTAAACAATGCAGGGCTACTCAAAAACAAAAGCCAACCCAAACAGCACTACGATGAATCAACCGGCTCCAGATCTAAGCCGCTAATACCCAAATCAAACACAGCAGAAGAGGGAGCAGTTACCTGATGTGCACCATATTTAACATCAGATTTCGGTGCAGTAGTCACCTCCAGCACAGCGATAACCACAGGCTTGATCATTTCCGTCAGTACCTGCTTGCAGGCAGCTACTGTCTGCCGTGAAAGGTGTGCTACGCGGGCGATAGCAGCTTGCGTGAGTGCTTCGCCCTTCTGCTGGAGCTGGCGGCACGCGGCACGAATCTTGGATTCTGTTTTCTTTTGCCGCACTTCATGCGTGCGGATGGCGGCAAGACGCTGCCGCTCGGTTAGAGGCAAGTCCTTGTCGAGCTGCATCACGCCTCTATGGCAGCGGCTATCGCCTCTGTAGCGATCCCACGTCCAGCGGGCGACGGACTTCACTGTGGCCCGGAGTGAGGACAACGGCAGGTCTTCGGTGAAGCCGAGCTTGTGGAAGCTGTTACGGTTGTATGCGTAGGCTTCCAGCAAGCGCGTAAAAGTCGTAAATGATCCTTCCTTGCGTTCGCGGTTGATGATGGAATAGGCGTAGTACCGTAGGTGCTCGAACAGAATGCAGTGGCGGGAATGGCTGACACCATCAAGTTCCGGACCCTTGCCCCACGGTGAGGGCACGGCCAGCTCCACATAGTCGGCCAGCTCGCCCAGCTCATAGACGTGGTTGTGCAGCTCCCACGTCAGCCACCACGGATGTCCAGGGGTCTTGGCCACCGGTCCGCTGTGGAAGTTGGTGTCAGCGTCCAGACGCGCAGCGAATGACTCATAGATCGCCTTCATGTAGGCGATGGGTTTGGGTCTGGCACTCTCAGTCGTGCAAACAGGGGGATGGCGTAGTACAAGTGGCTGTGGCCACTCTGGCGGTTGCGCACGATTAGATTGGGAGCTGGCAGACCCGCATCCTCCCAGATGAGCGCATTGGAATGATCAAGGTCGAAGATCAGCCAGCTCACCATGCCGGGCCGATTGACCTGCATGTAGGGGTAGCGGATCGCGTATTCGCGAGGACGAATGCGCGTGGCGGTCTTGTCGTCAGAACACCGTGACAAATACGGGGCTTCGAGCAGCACACGGTTCAGGGCGGTGCCGACCTGAAAAAACCGCTGTGTTGGTGCTTCGTCGCGTGCTGCGATAGTAGATTGCCGAGCCATAACCCTCCGCCGCTTTCAAAAAACGATGGCAAAAACTTGCCTAACGGGGGGTTGGGACGTATAATGAGAGCTGTTAAGGACTCATTTCTAGGGCTAACCTATCTTCTACGTCTCAAAGCCCCCGGAATGTTGCAAAAGCCCCGCGCCAACGGGGCTTTTGCTTTTTCAGTGCCTTGTAATCCTAGTTGCTACTCGATAGCCATCTCCGGTTCATCCCCATTGCACGGGGAACGATTAAATATTTACTTTGACTGATTACCTCGGGTGCTTCGCCCAAATCCACGCCGAGCTGATGCCTGCTTGCCGCGAGAGACAAAGCCCCTCGCATCTAGCTTGAATTTACTGATACCACAGTCCAGCATTGCTGACACCAGACCGTCAATGCTGGTGAAATAACGAGGCCCATTGCCTCGCGCTGTACTGAGAAAAATCTCATCATCACCGATGAGCACAACTCCGACCAAGCCTTGGCCATCATCATCGAATCGAATCTCGGCACCAGTCACGACACCGGCATCGACCAATTCACGCAATGTCATTGGACTAACCGCTGATTTAATCCCTTTCATGGCCATATTTATACCATCTCCATGTCATATATGCAACTTATTCCATTAATACGAGACAAAGTCCGCGTATCTGACAAACAAGGAATAAGATAGCTATCTAGCTATATAGCTAGATAGCTATCACTCAATTCCGAAATGCTGCTTAAGCAACCGCTCCACGATCTCTGTTTCCGTCACACGATGGCCCGGCATTGACTCCGAGTTCGCAGCATCCTTAAGGGCTTTGGCAATGTCCCATCGCATTCGAAACAGCTTCTGGACGGTCGGTACAGGAGGCATATCTGCAGTAGGTGCATCAGGCTTGGAAACATCCCGGTGGACATTGTCCGCGACATCTCCTGCCCCACCCTCCAGAAAGGCAGTCGGGTCTTTCAGGGGGGTAGCAATACCCGCCAAGTCGGGCTTTCCGCGCATCTTCTTCACGCCGTCGCCTCCCGGAAAAAGGCTTCTATCTCGGTAATGGCAACTTGATCCTTACCTATCTCCTGCACGATAGCGCCCTCACCGATAGCGCGACGGAAAGCCACGCGCTCGCAGACCTTGGTTGGCAGTACGACCAACTCCTGTTCCATCAGAAATTCCAGCATCTCGGCAGCATCCTTGGTGCGCGGATCGACACGGGTTAGCAGCACCCGCACATCGAGATCAGGGTTGTAGTCACGGGCCAGATCGACCACGGTCAGCAAGTCGGTCATGGCTGCGGCATCAAGGTTGGACGCGCCAATCGGGATCACCGCACGCTGGGCTAGCAGCAGCGCGGAGCGCAGACCCACAGAGTCGCGACCACCGGCATCGACCACCACATGATCGAAGCCGCTAGCAAGCTGTCTGCCTTCAGCCAGGACTGCTTTACCCGCTAGGCAGGTTGTCGTTGGGCTAGGCGTGTAATTCTCATTTTCTCGCCGCCACGCGGCCCAGCTCGCGGCACTGGCTTGCGGGTCGCCATCGATCAGCAAGGTCTTGCCCTGCCGAGCGAGCATCGTGGCGAGATGGACAGCGGTCGTCGTCTTGCCCACGCCGCCCTTGGTATTGACCACAGCAAAAATTGTCACTTCGTTATTCTCCAGAGCTAAGTTAGATAGATAGCTATCACAAAACACATCGAGATTATATAGATAGATAGCTAGCTATCTATCATAAGGAGATGAAATAAATCTTTTTCACAGAAAAATTTTTGGGTATCAAAGGAGACAAGGATGCAATGATCTGCGCAGATTTGCGGTGCGTACATAGGAGTCTTACCCTCACTTGTCTATTGCCGCACTCTCCAAACGTGCGGTTGAAACCAAACCGCAAAACCCTGAAGGGGGATAAGTTTTGTTGTAATACAGTTGCACATAGCGCAAGCCAGCTATAGTGGACCCTCCTTTCAGGACAGCAAATTAAGATGGTATCCTGCTAGAAAAGGAACAGGCAATGACTGGCATAAAGCGAAAGAATTTTACGGGTGATTTGAAGGCTAAAGTAGCGCTTGAAGCAATTCGTGGCATCAAGACGGTAAACGAAATTGGTCAGGAGTTTGGAGTGCATCCGACGCAAGTTGGTTTGTGGAAGAAGGAATTGCAAAAGCAGGCATTCAATCTGTTTGGAACCAGGCGTGGTGTAAAGCTAAAGCCTGTTGATCCGTCATCGAGTCCGGAGCGACTGTATTCGGAAATTGGTCGATTGAAGATGGAATTGGACTGGCTTAAAAAAAGTCCTGGATCAGCCAATAGCGGTGCGTAAACAATGGATCGATGCGACTGCGCCATTGCCACTGATGCGGCAATGTGAACTCACCGACGTAGCGCGATCCACTGTCTATGCGCCACGCCTGGTTGTGCAACCGGACGCGCAGGAACTGGCTTTACTGGAACTCATTGACGCAGAATACACACGGCACCCATTTTACGGCAGCCGCAAGATTGTGCAATATCTGCGAAGTTTGGGGCACGCAATCAACCGCAAGCGTGTGCAAAGATTGATGGGTATATTATGTCTTGCGGGTATGGCGCCGGGGCCAAACACCAGCCGGCGATACCCGCAGCACAAGGTTTATCCGTACTTGCTCAGAGGCGTGCCAATTAATCGCCCCAACCAGGTGTGGAGCACAGACATCACGTACATTCGTCTGCCGCGAGGGTTTGTGTATCTGGTGGCGATCATTGACTGGTACTCGCGCAAAGTATTGTCATGGCAGCTATCGAACACGCTGGACAGTCGATTTTGCGTGGATTGTCTGGAACAGGCCCTGCAAACACATGGCGTGCCTGACGTATTCAATACCGATCAGGGCAGTCAGTTCACCAGTGACGATTTCATTGGCGCACTCAAAGCACGCGACATTACCATCAGCATGGATGGGCGTGGCAGAGCATCGGACAATATCTTTGTGGAACGGCTCTGGCGCAGCGTCAAACACGAAGATGTTTACCTGAAAGGGTATGCAACAATGACTGATTTAATGCTTGGTCTGACAGAGTACTTTACGTTCTACAATACAACACGGATGCATCAGTCACTGGGATATCACACACCGGACGAGGTTTACCTGACAGCGAGCGGAGGTGGGGCAAAGATTATCGACAAATACAGCGAAACAGAAAAAATTTCATCAAAAATAGAGTCAAAGAATCGGGGCAGCGCCGTTCCGCTGCATGAATAGGATGCCCTCTTAAATTCGATCTATTATTGTCTTGACTGCGGGGTCCACTTTACTATGCAGAAGGCAAAAAGAAGTTGTCTTATGCCGATTTGTGCAAACATCTGACCGAGTGGCGGAAGAGTAGCGAAACGCAATGGCTATCTGAAACCCATTCCCAACCCTTGCAACAAACGCTTAAAGACCTGGAGCGAGCCTACAAAAACTTCTTCGAGAAACGCGCAGACTTCCCGCGCTTCAAGAAGAAAGGCCAATCGGATAACTTTCGCTATCCGCAAGGCTGTAAGCTCGACCAAGGCAATAGCCAAATTTTCTTGCCAAAACTGGGCTGGGTGCGCTACCGCAACAGCCGTGAAGTGTTGGGCGTTGTGAAAAACGTCACCGTATCCGGCAAACAAGGCAAATGGTTCGTCTCGATTCAGACGCAGCGAGAAATAGAGCAACCACTGCCAACAGCGACAACAGCTATTGGCATCGATGTCGGTATTGCCCGTTTTGCCACAATGAGCGATAAAAACTATATCGCTCCGTTAAACAGCTTCAAGAAGCACCAACAACGGCTCGCGCGTTACCAACGTCGTATGAGCCGCAAGGTTAAATTCAGCAACAATTGGAAGAAGGCAAAAGCCAAAGTTCAGAAGATTCACAGCCGTATTGCTAACGCCAGAAAAGATTTCTTGCACAAAACCACGACAACGATCAGCAAAAACCACGCGCTCGTTTGTATTGAGGATTTGCAAGTACGGAATATGTCCAAGTCTTCTAAGGGCAATAGCGAACAGCACGGTAAGCGAGTGAAGCAGAAGTCCGGCCTAAACCGTTCTATCCTCGATCAAGGATGGGGCGAATTCAGGCGGCAATTGGACTACAAGGTGGCATGGAATGGCGGGATATTGCTTGCCGTGCCTCCCCATAACACCAGCCGAACTTGCCCGTGCTGTCATCATGTATCAAAAGACAATCGGAAAACGCAAGCAACGTTTCTTTGCGTCGATTGCGGATACGAAAATCACGCCGATGTAGTCGGTGCGATCAACGTGCTAGAGCGGGGATACCGCTTGTTAGCCTGTGGAGAATCGGTGCAGTCAGGCCGTTCCGTGAAGCAGGAACCCACCGAAGCGACTCAAGCAATAGCTGCTTGAGCACCGTAGGAATCACCTTCCTTTAGGGAGGTGAGGATGTCAATGGATCGCCCGAAATTTGAGCAGTTCACTTTGGGAATTATCAATAAATAACCTGTACGGTTGTCTATCGAGTGCAATTAATCTGCAAACATTAAAAATTCTGTTGTAGAATAATTTCATCTCGTCCTTTCTAGTAAAGGATCTGATCTTCCAAGCTGTGGAAGCAAAACAAGCAGCAGTTTCTATATCACTTTGACGGGCTTTACTGTCTGTCACTCATCAATCCCACGGGGACATTATCCCCGCAGGGGCATGGTGTCTCCGTGTTTTCAGGAGAACCACCATGCAGACATCATCATCCGTAGTATCCACAAGAAAATCGATACCTGATAACAGCGCTCATCAGGGAATTCTTCAGTCGCTACCGGCGGAGGAATATCACAGTAACCCGGCGGTTGGACACTCAAGTCTGTTGAAATTAATGCGCTCACCTGCGCATTACTTCAACTACATGACCAGTCCACGTGAGCCGACACCCGCAATGCAGCTTGGAAGTGCTTTCCATACGGCCTTGCTGGAACCAGATGTTTTCAGGCAAAACTATATCGTCGCGCCTAAGTTTGATCGGCGCACCAAAGACGGTAAAGCTCAAGCTGAGGCATGGGAAGCAGCCAATGCTGGCAAAACATCTCTGACGCCTGGTGATATGGATTCCGTTGAGAAAATGATTTCATCGGTACAGGAACACGGTGGGGCAAGACTTCTACTCGCGCGCGGTCAGGCGGAAATGTCTGGATTCTGGACAGACCAGGAAACCGGCATTGCCTGCAAGTTTCGCCCGGATTTTCTGGCAACGAATGGTGATCTCATTACCAGCCTGGTTGACATCAAGACCTGTGTCGATGCAAGCAGGGAAGGATTTGCCAAATCAATTGCCACATTTGGCTACGACGTGCAGGCAGCCTACTACATTGATGGACTGGAAAAGCTAACTGGCAAAAGAGTTGGTTTCTACTTCGTCGCTGTGGAGAAGGATGCGCCACATGCAACGACAGTCTATGAGGCCAGTCTTGAGATGATCGAGGTTGGTCGAGCCAAATATCGCGCATCACTGGAATTACTCCAGTGGTGTCGCAAGAAAGGTCGCTACCCTTCCTACCAGCCTAATGGCGAGATCGAAAAAATCGATTTGCCGCGTTGGGCATCAAATTTCAATATAGAAGATTAAGCTAGCTATATAGCTATCTTATTTATACCACCCACCCCTATGCTTCGGCGTAGGGGTTTCCTGATAGCTATATAGCTATCAATGACTATTTTCCTGAGCGCATCAAGGTGTGTTGAGGAAAACAGGATTGTTCTCTCTGGCTATGCCAAGGGACATGAAGGTAGCTGGCCTTCCGAAATAAACAGCGTATCACTAGGCATCCGGGCAACCGGGCGTTTCTTTCAAACCCTGCCGGGTCAACACTGCTCCCGGTTGGGAATAGTGTCATGTCCGGCTTTTTCTGAATCAAGGAGTAATCATGTTAAACAGAGTGCAACTGATTGGTTATCTGGGATCTGACCCGGAGATTCGCTACACCCAGCAAGGTGAAGCGATTGCCCGCACACGCATTGCCACCAGTGAAAACTGGAAAGACAAAGCTGGTGCGAAACAGGAAAAAACAGAATGGCACAACGTTATTTTCTTCGGAAAGCTCGCTGAAATTACTGGTGAGTATCTGAAGAAGGGTTCACTTGCCTATATCGAAGGACGGCTGCAAACGCGATCCTTCGAAAAAGACGGAGATTCCAGGTACATGACCGAAATTGTCGCAGACAGCATGAAAATGCTGCCAAACGGCAAAAAGCAGAACGACAGCAGCAATCAACAAACCGCTGCTGATGATTCGGGTCCTTTCTGACAGGAGGTAACATGAGTTATCAAATCATATTACCGGCCCTGTGGAAAGACGCCCTTATCAGAAATGACTGGGCTGCTCTTGAGCTGAATTTTCCGGAGCAGGCCGCCGATGCAAAAGCCTGGCAAATTGAATCTGGATTATCAGTTATTGGGTACAGGAATGAAACCCTGTACGTCAATTTCGATGGCCACATGACAGAATGCCTGGAATACACCTGCACGGAAAATAACCTATTTTTTGAGCAGGTTCTACATCGAATCGAATGCGGCGTATCAACAGTGATAGATGCTGAAATTATTCGTCGTTACGTTGCAGAAATCAGACAATCAAATTGTCATCATTGATTGTCATTCCACTCCCAGCCGGGGAATCATTCCCGCCTGGGATGCGCTTCGGCTGGTTTTCTTCAAGGAGAATCAGATGAAAGCAGAAAAATTGAAAACTTTGGCAATGGGCAGATGGGAAGCAATTCTTTCTGCTATTGCTCCGCAATCCATCGTTGCGCTGAAATACAAGGGACGCCATGTACCATGCCCGGTTCACGGTGGTAAGGATGGTTTCCGAGTATTCAAAGATGTTGCGATCACAGGTGGAAGCGTATGCAACACCTGTGGTTTCAATAATAATGGCTTTGCAACCATCATGTGGCTGAATGGCTGGGATTTCAAAACCACCTTACAGGCGGTTGCAGATTATCTTGGTTTTGGTAGTCAGGAAAAACCGGCTATAAGACGGACATCAGTCAGTACCAGTAGTATCGGCAATGGTGATGAGAAGCTCCGTCAGGCACTTAATCGTGTTTGGCTGGAATCATTCAGTCTCTCCGATATAAAGGCACAGCCAGCAAAGCTGTATCTGGCAAGAAGGGGGATATCCATTCTTCCTGCTGAAGAATCGGTGAAATTTCACCCGTCGCTTGCCTACTATGACAATCGACAACTGATTGGCAGATTCCCTGCAATTGTTGCCATGGTCAGTGATGCAGAAAGCAATCCTGTCACCATTCATCGCACTTATATTACGAACGATGGCAGGAAAGCACCGGTTCACGCGCCCAGGAAATTAATGGGCTATCCAGGTGAACGCCAGATAACCGGTGGCGCTATCCGTCTAACAAGCGGAGATACGCAGATACTCGCCATTGCCGAGGGGCTGGAAACAGCACTGTCGGTAATGGAGGGAACAGGCGTTCCAACATGGTGCGTGATCAATGCCACCTTGCTGGAGAATTTCGTTCCACCTGAAGGAACGACGCGTGTTCTTGTCTTTGCCGACAAGGATATTGAGACTGATCAGCACCCCAAGGGTCATGGTCAGGAAGCCGCGAGAAATCTCACCCGGCGTCTGTGGCGGGAAGGGTTCAAAACATCGATATTCATACCTTCTACAGAGATTGAGCAAGGCCAGAAATCGATAGACTGGAATGACGTATTTTTCCATCAGGGAAAGCTGGGATTTCCGGTTGTTGATCTTGAAGAAAATGGATTTAGGCAAAAGTCCGCCTGAACCAGGATAGCCCTGCCCATCGGGTGGGGCATTATCCCAAGCGTTATCATGGATAATGTTTAGGATAATCAACACCGTATTCTTCTGCCATGAGTAATCATGGAAGACGATATTCGCAACTGGCGAATCCAAATAATCAGTATATCAACTGTACCTGACGGGCTTCTTTCTGTCTGGTGTTTTATATCCATTTCACCCTAAGCGGGGACATTATTCCCGCAGGGGCATGGTGTCTCCGCATTATCAAGGAGCAACATCATGGCTTTTCAAGCACTGAAAAATATCAATCGTTCTCAGGCTGCTAACCCAGTTAACGGAAACGAACCGAAGAACTTCCCGGCCATGCTGGATAAGTTCAAAGGAGAGATTGCACGGGCCTTACCCAAGCATATCAATCCAGATCGGATGACCCGAATTGCACTAACCGCATTTCGTATGAATCCGCGACTGGCTGAGTGCGATCCGCGCTCAGTATTCGCAGCAATCGTCCAGTCCTCGCAACTGGGACTGGAAGTTGGCTTGATGGGAGAAGCGCATCTCGTTCCATTCAAAAATGAATGCCAGCTCATTCCTGGTTATACAGGATTGATCAAGCTTGCAAGACAAAGTGGTTTTGTGCAGGACATCTACGCACATGAAGTCAGAATGAACGATACGTTTATCCTGAATCTCGGCATGGAACGTAGCCTTGAACACAAGCCTATGACCAGCGCGGGAGGATTTCCCTCATCCGAAGAGGAGCGGGGAGCCATAGCCGGTTTTTATGCGGTGGCTGTATTCAAAGACGGAAGCCGGACATTCGTGGCAATGGGTGTCGCCGAGGTCGAGCGTATACGTGATAATTCACGCGGTTATCAGGCAGCAAAGCGTAGCAAAAAGGAATCTGTTTGGGATTCCGATTTTGTCGCGATGGGCCTTAAAACAGCAATCCGGCGATTATGCAAGTTTTTGCCGAAATCACCTGAGCTGGCAACTGCCTTGTCGCTCGACTCAGTATTAGAGCAAGGCAAGGATCAGCATCTCAATCTGATCGATGCCGCCACAGGAGAATTTGTGCCGGTTATCGCAGATGATCAGGATGAATCCAGCGAAGTAGAGACAGATACACCACCTTCTGCCAAAACTGCGAGAACATCTGAAGCGGCAATCAGTGATCCAGTATTGCAGGCTGCGGTACTGGCGCTGGAGAACGCAAAGACTGTCGATCAGTTGGATGAGGTCTATATCCGACTGGAGGCAGACTTTGCTGATACTGATCTTGAATTTCTGATGCGTCAGTACCGACGAATCAGGGATCTGATCGAATCAAAATAGTAGATAGCTAGCTATCTTATACCACCTACCCCTATGCTTCGGCGTAGGGGTTTCCTGATAGCTATATATCTTGATAGCTATATAGCTATCAATGACTATTTTCCTGAGCGCATCAAGGTGTGCTGAGGAAAGCAGGATTCATGTCCGTGGTTATCCATGGCTGATCTTCCAAGCTGGGGAAGTAAATAAAACAGCATCAACAAGCATCCGGGTGATTGGGTGTCTATTTCATCAGTCCCACGGGGATACCACTCCCCGCAGGGCATGGTGTCTCCGTATTTCAAGGAGCGACATCATGGAAATATTATTTTCTATAAAAGCAGCGTTTGCCTGGATGAATTGCAAACGCAGTAAAAAATGTTTTCAGCCGGTCCAATGGCTGGAAACAGCTCCTGTATTTGCGCCAAATGAAGAATGGCGCAAATACGATACCCCTACCTGGTTACGCAGGGGTGTTCGTATCACAGGCAGAAAAGATGCCAAGAGCAAACTCCTAAGCCAATAAGGAGAATGCTATGGGTATCCTGTTTGATATGGCCGCCTTTTACCGGTGGCTTGAGCAGGCGTCAGATCGTGAGCTTCTTGCTCGTCGGGATGATGCTCTTAACATAAAAACTGCATCAGCGATGACGGCCTCAAGCAGGGTCTTTGTCGCCTGGTTCGTTTGATTGAGGAGGAGCTTGTGGCTCGGAGGTTTCGAGTCTGAAGCTCATACGCCGCATTTTTGCCAGAATTTCGGGAGCGTTACTTCTTCCTTCCATGACGGCAACAACTGCGGCAGCCTCATCACTGTTGAAGGCTTTGTGTCTGATTCTATCCAGACACAAGTCAAATACTTCTGATCTCGATAGTTGAAAAAGCTCGCAAAGCTGATCAAATTCTTCCTGACAGAATATCCATGGCTGGTTGCGCAGGAGATATTTCTTGCGATCCTGATCATCCTTGCCACCACTGAAGACCGTGAAAGATGAATTACATTTTTTTATCATGTAATTAGTCTATCACGCTAACCACAACCCTAAGCGGGGACATTATTCCCGCAGGGGCATGGTGTCTCCGCTTTTTCTTTTGGAGACACCATGATGGAAAAATTCGACTGGAATCAATTGCTGCATGAAGCGTTGACGATGCCTGGAAAACTATCCAGCGCATATTCTGCCATGTACAACTATTCCCTCTGCAACAGGGTGCTTGCAACAGCACAGCTTGATGAACGAGGATTGCCAGTATCACCTATCGCCAGCTTCAACGGCTGGAAAAAGCTTGGCCGTAAAGTCAAGAAGGGTGAAAAAGCCTTGTCGTTATTCATGCCGATAAAGATTCGGAAAAGGAGTGATACCAGTGATGAAAATGACGAAACTGGAAAAATTCATTTCAAAGGATTCATGCTGAAGAAATTCTGGTTCAGCCTGAATCAAACCGAAGGCGAAGCATACGAGCCTGAGTTGCTGGTTCCAGAATGGAACTACGCAACGGCGCTGGATGCCTTGATTATCCGGGAAGTAGACTTTTCCGATATAGATGGCAACAAAATGGGCTATTCATTTCCATACAGGGGCATGATCGCGGTTAATCCGCTCAATCCGTTGCCATGGAAAACAAGGTTTCATGAAATTACCCATTGTCTGCTCCACACAGAAGAGGCGATGCTCTCCGATGGAAAGGTGCTCGATTACAGTCTCATCGAGGTAGAAGCCGAGTCGGTAGCTTATCTGTGCTGTGCTTCACTTGGCTTGCCAGGACTGGAAGAAAGCCGGGGATACATTCAGCATTGGTTGCGGCAGTCTAAATTCAGACAACTCGCTGGTAAAAATATACAGCGGGTTTTTGGTGCAGCCAACAAAATCCTTTCGGCTGGCAATAAAGGAGGAATTTATGACAACGCTTGAATCCAGATTCCGTAGACTTTTACACGTCATGTCCGAGCTTCGTGAAGCAGCTTGCACGATGCAAGGCATGTATTTTGATCGTGATGGTTCAATACAGCGAGCCATTGATGAGTCATTGCAGGCCGAGGATATGGCAGAACAGGCATTGCTTGACCTTGATGAGCTAATCTCAGTTATTTGTCTAATCAATGTAGATAAGGACGGAGATGGGTTTATCTGCCGGGAAGCGATGGATTGTGTTTTACACACAATTTCCCTGATACAGGCTACAGAAGATGCTGAAAGTGAGGTATCGGATGTAGTTTGATCTTTGATTTACCCCTGTGCCGCAAGGTGCGGGGGCTTTTCAAAACGCATTGAAAAGTGTTTTTTGAAAAGCATATTTTCTACCTGTCGGTTATACCAACAGTGGAAGCAAGCGGTAACTGGCCGCTCAAAACAAGCAGTACAAGCCGGGTATGTCTGTCAAGGCATACTCTTTCCCAACAGGGGACATCATTTCCCCTGTTGGGGATATGGTGCCCCTCTAAAAGGAGTAGCACCATGAAGCAATTCAACGAAATGAGCAATGTCGAACTTCTGGCATTGCTTGTCGGCGAAGAACTCGCCAGCAATATTGAAACCAAATATCTCCCCGAGTTGTTTGGTTTCATGAATCCAAGATCAGAAACATTATCAAGCGGTGAACATCACGCATCCTACCATGTTCATCCAAACCTGGGAGCAGCCAAGGAGCTTTTATCCCGCTGTTACCTGCAACAGATGACTTCCGGCGAAGCATTTTCTCAGCCGGATATTGTTAAAACCTGGTTATGCACCAGAATTGGCAATATTGAACATGAGGTTTTCTGGTGCCTGTGGCTGGATACGCAGCACAGACTGATCACAGCCGAAGAAATGTTTCGGGGAACGATCAACCAGGCCAGTGTTTATCCAAGGGAAATTGTGAAGCAGGCGCTATCCGTGAATGCGGCAGCAGTAATTCTGGCTCACAACCACCCATCCGGTCTTCCTGATCCATCGTCGGCAGATATTCAGTTGACGGTGCATATCAAGAAAGTCCTTGATCTCGTGGAAGTGAGGCTACTGGATCATTTCGTGATAGCAAACTCTGTCGGCATATCATTTGCCGAAAGGGGGCTGTTATGAAAACATTCAAAATGATTGTTTCATCGTATACAAGATGTATTGGCTGCGATGAAGTGCCATTCTGGACTGAATTCACGGTCAATCAGGCATTTATACATCGTCTGCAACAGATGGCTGAGATTTGTACCGAATTCGATCTGGAGAGTATCGAGTGTCGAATGTGTCCGGATCGCTGGGGGAACGAAGACGAGTATCGGCTCTCAGGACATAGGCTTTGCGTGCTGGGTAACATGTTCTATTTCAAGGCATATCACAAGCATTCTGATGATGTCGTTGAAACAGAGCTGGTGCGCATCAGTGAGATCGTCGGTTTAACTGAGAATGAAAAACATCACGATAGCTATCGTTCGCTGAATGGTGTTTTGTTTTAGTCAGATGATCTCGATAGTCTCATAGAGGCTGTTACAAGGAGCTGCCATGAAAACAGTGTTTAAGTTTTATTCAGATGCCGGTCACGGTTGGCTCCAGGTTCCCAAACTTCTACTGGATGATTTGGGTATCGCGGAGAAAATCACTTCTTTCAGCTATCAGCGGGGTGATTATGCTTATCTGGAGGAGGATGTTGATTTGTCCACTTTCATAAAGTCACTGAGACAGCGGGGCATTGAACCTGGATTTCTTGAATACCATTCTGAATATTCAGAAATCCGTAGTTTTAATCCTTACTGTTATGAATCAGCGATGTCTTAAGACATTGTGATTGATCCAAACTGATGAATTCACTCCTGGCGGTTTTACCGCTAGGGGTGAATTTTTTTGAGCGATACACATTGCAGAAGATGGTCTTGGTTCTAACCCGATTATTTCTTGGCAACCGCACTCTTGAAAGTTGCTCCAGCAGAGAATTTGGGCACGGTTGACGCAGCAATCGAAAGTTTCTCGCCCGTCCTGGGATTCTTGCCTTCACGGGCAGCGCGTTGAGTTGCTTTGAACGAACCAAAACCGGGCAGCGTCACATCATCACCGTCGCTCACGGTTTCAACGATGGTATCCAGCACGGCGCTCAAGGCACGACCCGCATCGGCCTTGGTTAAGTTGGTGCGGATGGCAATCTGCTCAATCAGTTCGGTCTTGTTCATCGCTCAAAATACTCCTGTTGGTTGGAAAGCCTGCAGTATAGCCGTTTAGCTTTGTTGCCAGCATGAAAGCAGATGAGGAAATACTAAGGTGCCATTATGGAACCAATTGGACTATAATGGGCTTTTAACTGGAGATTTTCATGTCTGTGAACGTAAAGTTATCAGAGAATCTGATCGCTCAAGCCAAGCGTTATGCACAAATTGAACATCGGTCGGTACCCAAGCAAATCGAATACTGGTCGCAGATTGGCAGAATCGCCGAAGAAAATCCCGATTTACCGTTTAGCGTGATTCGCGACATCTTGCTCGCTGATCAGGAGGAACCTGTCGGCGAATATAAGTTCGGCTGATGCGACTGCTTGTTACCCCTACGTTCGAGCGTGCGGTAAAAAAACTACATTCCCAGCGGAAATCCGAGCTGGATGAGGCAGTACGTACTGTCGCCGACAACCCTGAGTGTGGTGAAGCAAAGGTGGGAGATCTGCAAGGCATTCGAGTCTACAAGTTCCGTTCATCGAACCAGTTATGCATATTGGCCTACCGTATTCTAGATGAGAAAAACTTGAGACTGCTGACCTTTGGTCCTCACGAGAATTTTTATCGCGATCTCAAGCGGCAAGACAAGTAATATTCAAAAATGATTGACGTCCTCCCCGGCATGAATGCGCCAATTCTCCACAGGCTAACAAGGCTATTTTTGCCCATCCCCTCGAATATGCTGATCTCCGCATATCCTCGAAAAGGTAAAAATTAGGAAATGCTTATAGACATCCATCGATGGCGACGGTTTACCTATGGTGTTATCCCTACCGACTGCCAAAGAAATTCATAGGAAACCTGTGCGCGGTGTTGAGCTTTAGCCTGCTGTGCTTCGTCGTGTTCGTATGTATGCAGCAAGAATTTCACCTGTTCCAATCCTTCCGGCGTTCCAATCGCCTCACGCGGCGTTCTTTCGGTTCGCTCCCCTCGCCAATGTTGAAACGCAGCTTAGGCCAGATACAGAGCAGCGAACTGAGGAAGCATTCGCTGGTGTGTCTTGTACTTCGTTACAACGTAGTTACAGTTTGCTGTAACTGAGGCTGGTCAACTGAGCTTCTTACTACTCTTCCAAGCTCCGGTCTTTAGGCCGGGGTAGCTGACAAACAAGAGTAAGTTTTTTGCTCTACATGGTCAATTTAGGTAGTCAAAAACTACATAGCCAATTTAGATTGGATTTTGCATTATTGGCCAGGTAGCCTATAATAGGCTAAGATGGCTATACACAAAAAAGCTAAGGTATGGAGACAAAGAAGAAAGTAGACAATACGGATGCCCCATTCAAGGTGGCCAGAATCTACATGCGGGTAAGCACGGACGCACAGGACCTGGCCCGGCAAGAGGCCATCGCCACGTCGGCCAAGGCAGCGGGTTTCTACGTTGCCGGTATCTACCGCGAAAAAGCTTCTGGCGCTCGGGCGGATCGCGTCGAGCTGCTGCGAATGATCAACGATCTGCAACCTGGTGAAGCTGTGGTGGCCGAAAAAATCGATCGCATCAGCCGCTTGCCCCTGGAAGATGCCGAAAAGTTGGTGGCATCAATCCGCGCAAAGGGTGCGCGGCTGTCGGTACCCGGTATCATCGACCTGAGCGAACTGGCGGTCGGCACACAGGGTGTTGCCCGCATCGTTCTTGAGTCCGTGCAAGATATGCTCCTGAAGCTGGCTTTGCAAATAGCTCATGACGACTATGAAGACCGGCGCGAACGTCAGCGCCAGGGCATCGAACTGGCGAAGGCTGCGGGCCGGTACGCCGGTCGCAAAACCGATACGTCCATGCACGAACGCATCGCGGCACTGCGAGCGGGCGGCAACAGCATTGCGGAAACCGCGAAGCTGGCCGGATGCAGCAAAAGCCAGGTCAAAAGAGTGTGGGCGATGCGTGGTTAGAACAGTTCACTTTAGGTATGGACGAACGGACGCGGATCGAGCTATTGGAACAAGGTGGCTGCCGTGGCCAAGACTTCATCCATGATCTCCGCTGGCAGCGTGCCAACCTTGCGACCATTGCGAGCGGACAGATCGATGGCACGAGGCTGATCGCATCGCACGATACCCGTAGTCTTGATGCCGCTGATCGGCACCGCGAAACCGACACGGTGGGAAAATCCGCCACCATTGGTGATGGGCAGGACAACAGGGCATCGGGTCAGCCGGTTGAAGGCTTCCGACGACACGACCAGCACCGGTCGATGGCCGCGCTGTTCATGGCCCGCTGTTGGTTCCAGATCGACGAGGTAAATATCGCCACGCTTCATCAAATCAGCTCTTTTCCAACTGCCGGGGCGTCGATCCATTCGCGTTCTTCCTCCGACAGAGGATATGCGCCGGATGCTTCGGCTTCGGCCAGCAGATCGGCCAGCGTGTAGCGTGGGCGGAGCTTGGGATCGACCACCAGGCGACCATCAACGATGGCTACGCCAACCGTATCACCGGCTTGCAAATGCAGCAGGTCGAGGATCGTCGGAGGGACGGATAACATGATCGATCCGCCGACCTTGCGGAGATTCGTTGTGTGCATGGTAAATACTCCCTTCGTTAGGTTATACTTAAATATAACATTTTGACCAAATCCCTGCTAAACATTTTTAGCGACTAAAAAGTATATTCCAATCCAGAAATGAGCGTGGTCGCGGGTCACGTCTGCGACATTGGTGAGGCCGCGAAAGCAGCCATCCCGTTTGAGAGAGTGAGTATAACGACGTACCCGAACCGTTGCGGCTGCGGCGGGAATCGACATCGGTTCGGCAAGCCATTTTGTGGCGGTGTCGCCGGATCGTGACGATGAACCGGTCCAGGAGTTTAAAAGTTTCACCGAAGACCTGGAGGAGTTGGCGGACTGGCTGGTGTGCTGCGGCGTGGATACGGTAGCAATGGAATCGACGAGTATATTTAGTAAACTGTCACAGTAATCTCATGAGCTTCTTGGTGGCAGGCCTGGACAGTGTGTTATGCAGCACATCCATCTCGTGTTGACGCCGGTTGAAAACTGACCAGATAAGCCCATTTGTACCGGTTGAATTTTGACCAGGTAATCCACGTACCCTGCTTAATTTCTAAGCAGGAGCAAACAGGGGTGATTACCATGGTTATATATGCAAAGATTCGACGGATGTTTTATCGTGAACATCTCACTATCAGTGAGATCCAGCGGCGGACAAGTCTGTCGCGCAACACCATCAAGAAATGGCTGCAAGAGCCCGGCGGATCTGAGCCCAAGTATCAAAGGGCCAAGACTACCGGCAAGCTGACTCCGTTTGAACCCAGGCTGCTGCTGGCGCTGGAAGCTGATTCGCATCGCCCGAAGCGAGATCGGCGCACTGCTTTGATGCTGTTCGAGGCAATGCAGAAGGAAGGCTTCACTGGCGGCTATACCATCGTCACTGATTTCATCCGCAATCGGCGCAGCCACGCTGCCACAGTTACCGGCAAATCTGCTTTTGTGCCGCTCAAGTTCGAGTTCGGCGAAGCATTTCAGTTTGACTGGAGCGAGGAGTGGCTGGTAATTGGCGGCATCCATCGCAAGATTTTGGCGGCTCACACCAAGCTATGCGCCAGCCGTGCATTCATGCTATCGGGCTATCCGATGCAAAGCCACGAGATGTTGTTCGATGCGCATACCCGAGCTTTTACAGCTTTTGACGGTGTTACCAAGCGCGGCATTTACGACAACATGAAGACCGCTGTGGACAAGGTTTCCAAAGGCAATGGTCGCATCGTCAACACGCGCTTCTTCGCCATGACGGCGCACTACTTGTTTGATCCGGATTTCTGCAACATTGCTTCTGGCTGGGAAAAGGGAATCGTCGAGAAGAACGTGCAGGATACCCGCCGTCGTGTCTGGATCGAAGCCAAACAGCAACAGTTCAGTTCATTCACGGAGCTCAACATCTGGCTAGAAGCACGTTGCCGCGCCCTGTGGTCGGAAGTGCAGCATCCGCACTCAGCAGACATTACCGTCGCCGATGCGCTCGAACAGGAACAGATGCATTTGATGCCGATGCCAACCCCATTCGATGGCTATGTCGAGGTGCTGGCGCGTGTTTCCAGTACGTGTCTGGTTACGGTGCAGCGCAATCGCTATTCCGTTCCCTGCCATCTGGCCAACCACAAAGTGGCGATCCATCTCTATCCTGACCGGATCGAGGTGTCTTCCGAGAATGCGATCGTTGCCTGCCATACGCGTCTGCTGGATTGTGATCAAATCAGCTACAACTGGCAACACTACATTCCGCTAATCGAGAAGAAGCCCGGCGCGCTGCGCAACGGCGCACCATTCGCCGAATTGCCAGCTCCTTTCGCACAACTACAAACTGCGTTACGACGACGTGAACGGCAGCAGGGTGACAGAACCATGGCCAAGGTACTTGCCGCTGTTCCATTGCATGGCCTGGAGGCGGTTCTGGTTGCGGTCGAACTGGTACTGGAATCAGGTGTGACTAGCGCCGAACATGTGCTGAACGTGCTGGCACGCCTTAATCAGTCACAAATTCCAGCGCAGGTAGAAACCAGCCTTAAACTCACCGAGGAACCGCTGGCGGATACTGCCCGCTATGACAGCCTGAATGCACAGGAGGTGTCCCATGTCTGACATTACCACCCAGCTCAAGGCGCTCAAGTTACATGGCATGGCAGAATGCTACACTGAACTGCAAAGCCAAGGAGTGTCAGGTGCAACCGCTTCGCTGGATTCGTCGGTATGGCTACTCCGTCTTTTGCTGGAAGCCGAATCCACCGATCGGGGAATCCGCTCTATCCGCTATCAGATAAACGCTGCCAAATTTCCTGTTCATCGTAATTTGCCAGGCTTCGACTTCAGTCAATCCAAAGTGGATGAATCATTAATCAGCCGGCTCGCCACGATGGAATTTACCGATGCTGCACAGAATCTGGTGCTGGTCGGTGGAACCGGTACCGGCAAGACCCATCTGGCAACCGCAATCGGTGTCTCAGGCATTCAGTATCACGGCAAAAGGGTGCGCTTCTACTCTACCGTGGATTTGGCTAATATGCTGGAGCAAGAGAAGGCCACTGGCAAACAGGGAAGGTTGGCACTGAGCTTGATGCAGATGGATCTGGTCATTCTGGACGAGCTTGGCTATTTGCCGTTCTCGCAGGCTGGCGGGGCTTTGTTGTTCCACTTACTCTCCAAGCTCTATGAGCGAACCAGTGTCATCATTACCACCAATCTCACCTTCTCGGAATGGAGCAGCGTGTTCATTGATGCCAAGCTGACCACCGCGTTACTAGATCGACTGACTCATCATTGCCACATCATCGAAACCGGCAACGAGTCATTCCGTTTCAAGCAAAGCAGCGCAATCGCCAAGGATCGAATCCAGTTGCGGGAGAAAGCGAAACGATCTTTGGCAATGGAAGAGACAGAACCATTCATGAAACATGAAAATCAGCCGCCACATGGCTGTCGGTCAGCAATCATTCAACCTGAACAGGAGCTCAAAACCAACTGCAGTCTGGTCGACTTATCCACAGCTGTGTAGTACGCTACACAGCTATAACACCTGGTCAATTTTAAACCGGCACAGATGGTCAGTTTTCAACCGGCGCCAACATATATTGGATGGAATACGCACACGGACTTGGTTCGTACCCGACAGAATCCTAAATAATCCACTGGTTTTGTCGTAGTTATTATTCTCATCTTTATAGAAAGGATGCCGAAAAATGGCTATGGTTTTCTGCAGAAATTGTCGCAAAGAAATAAAAAAAACCGCAAATATATGCACATATTGCAAAACATCGTTGTTTAGTAAAAAACATGAGAATCCAGCCATCCCGGATGGCATTAAAGGCTGGTCTTGGGGGGCTTTTATCTTTAATGGAATTTGGGCGATAGGAAATCGGACTTGGGTTGGATTATTATCATTTATTCCTATTGTAGGTATTATTATGTGTGTAATACTCGGTATTAAAGGTCGGGAATGGGCTTGGAGAAACAAGGAATGGGAAAGCATCGAACATTTTAATCGTGTTCAAAAGAAATGGTCATTCTGGGGAGGGGTACTTATCATTACCGTCATATCTCTAGATATCGCAAGTGCCTTTCTAGTAATCCCTGCATATCAAGATTACGTACAGCAAGCAAAAAACAACATGAACTTAAATCAGAATTATAAATAAAGTTAGAAGGATGCTCTAAAGCGCCCTTCTTCTGGCGGTTATGGCAAACGTTAGGTTACTTGCACATGTCTGATGCGCCGTATCAATTTGCCAACTATCTGACCGTGATTGTCGATTTGCTTGGCCATCGAAATCTCTATCAGAAAATTGCAGATATTCCCGAAGACGAGAGCACTGAACTACCCGAGTTCACATCTCAGGTTATTAAATTCATTCAATCAATCGAATATCTGAAAAAAGACGTAGAGGAGTATTTCACCTGCCACGATTCGTTTCAGTCGGAACCGCCGTGGCCTGAGGAATTACGCGAATTTAAGGAGAAAATGGCCAAAAGAATCTGCAAAATTCAGCGGTTCTCCGATGGCTTGGTAATTTTTGTGCCACTTAGGCAAGACGAATCTCATTTTCCAATTGGGTCGGTTTATAAAGCCTTGGGAGCGGCAGCAATGCTTCTCCTCATGTCATTAGCTAAAGGGTCTCCAATTCGCGGAGGAATCGCGATTGGCAGCGGCATCGAGCTTGATGAAGGTGAACTATTCGGGCCAGTTGTTGGGCGCGCTCACGAAGCTGAAAGCCAACTTGCACAGTACCCCAGAATCGTCGTTCATCCATCCGTAGCGGAGTACGTTGCTAAGCATGCTTCGATTGACAACCCTAAAACTAACGAAGGGAAGTATCTCAAGCGTATGGGGGAAATCTGTACGGGAATGATCGCCCATGATGTTGATGGCATTCCCATTATAGTGGCCCCCGATTTTCAGACAATAAATTAAGGTGGTAACCTGCTGCAATTGAGGAGCAGGTTATGAGCGAAACGAAGCGCAAGAATTTTAGTGGCGAGTTCAAGGCCAAGGTGGCACTTGAAGCGGTCCGTGGCATCAAGACGGTTAACGAAATTGGCCAGGAGTTTGGGGTTCATCCGACACAGGTTGGTATGTGGAAGAAGGAGCTGCAAGAGCAGGCATCCAGCCTGTTTGATTCCAAGCGCGGTCCAAAGCCTGCCGACCCGTCAGCTAGCCCGGAGCGCCTGTGTTCCGAGATCGGGCGGTTGAAGATGGAACTGGACTGGCTCAAAAAAAAGTCCGGGATCAGCCAGTAGAAAACCGCAAGCAATGGGTCAGCGCCATCGAACCACTGGCGCTGACTCGGCAATGCGAACTGGCGGGAGTTAACCGCTCCACGGTCTATGCGCCGCACATGGCCGCAAAACCGGACGAGCAGGAATTGGTACTGCTGGGACTGATTGACGCCGAATACACACGTCATCCGTTTTACGGCAGCCGCAAGATCAAGCATTATCTGCGTGGTTTAGGTTACAAGATCAACCGCAAGCGCGTACAGAGGTTGATGGGCATACTGGGCCTTGCCGGCATGGCGCCGGGGCCGAATACCAGCCGCCCGCACCCGCAGCACAAAGTTTATCCGTACCTGCTCAGAGGCGTGAATGTGATCCGCCCCAATCAGGTATGGAGTACGGACATCACATACATCCGCTTGGCACGCGGGTTCGTGTACTTGGTGGCCGTGATCGACTGGTACTCGCGTAAAGTGCTGTCGTGGCGGTTATCGAATACGCTGGATAGCGGATTCTGTGTGGACTGCCTGGAGCAGGCATTGCAGACATATGGAACGCCCGAGATATTCAACACCGATCAGGGCTGCCAGTTCACCAGCGAAGCTTTTACTGGTGTGCTGTTAAAAAAAGAAATCGCCATCAGCATGGACGGGCGTGGCCGGGCACTGGATAACATCTTTGTGGAACGGCTCTGGCGCAGCGTCAAACACGAGGACGTGTATCTGAAAGGTTACGCCACGATGCCTGAATTGCTGATAGGTCTGACAGAATACTTTGTGCTTTACAACACAGAAAGACCGCACCAATCGCTGGGCTACGACACGCCAGATCAGGTATACCGTACAGCGAGTGGTGGCGGAGCAAGGATTGTGGACAAATATAGTGAGAAAGAAAAATCTCACACAGAAGTAGAAACAAAAAAAGAAACCGAAAACCGGGGCAGCGCCGTTCCGCTGCATGAAGAAGGTTACCCTCTTAAACTCGATACATTATTGTCTTGACGGAGGGGTCCACTATACATACTACATTATCTTGGTGACGTGTTGTGGGATGGAATTCTTGGCCCCGACGGTTCTCTCCTTCTTGAAAAGGCTCGCGAGTTCGCTGCATCACAACTCGAAAAGCATCAGAACGCCGGAAACAGCAAGTTGGCAATTCGCTATTTACTGCTTTCCAGCTATTTAAATGAAAATGGGCCAGTGCCATCCAGTAAGAAGTAACCTAACTCAGGCGTGATGTTTCAAAAGGAAGCGTATGGAAGAAGTCAAAGTTTTATGGCTCCAATTCAATGAGTATTCCAACAAGCTAGCAAATGCGCTCGGTAGAACAGGCAACATTGTTGGCGAGTATGCTGAATATCTCGCACATCAGTATTATGGCGGCAGCCTGATCGAAATATGCGGAGCTGGTGCAGATATAAGAACTGAAGATGGAACACTGTATCAAGTTAAGTCTCGGAAAATTAAAGGTACGCCAACAACTCAATTAAACGTCATCCGTTCATGGAATTTTCATTACCTTGTAATAATACTGTTCGATGCAAACGGCGGGATAAAACGGGCACTTGAAGCTCCAGTCGAAATTGCCAGAGAATACGGGGTGAAAAACATTCATCAAAATGGGTGGGTTATTACAACAACACAAAGGTTTTTAAATGATAGGCGGTTAAAGGATATTACGGCTCCGCTAAGCAGCGCACCCCGCAAACCTGTTGCAATCAGCAGGTTTGACTCAACTCACCCTGAAAATGTCTGAAATAGACACTTTTGGCACCGACATTGACGGTACTTTCATATTGAAAGTGGTTTTTAAAAGACTTTTGGTATCTCAGCCCTTCGATGCGAGGCCGAATTTTAGAGATAATTGCATAGCGTTTGTAAGCCTTAGCCGAGCTCCAACTTTTGTGCACCACTCTTTGCCAATGGTGATATCGTAATGACAGATTTAATCAATGAACCCAATGCCCACCGGCTAATATTCGGTCTCCGTGACACAGGGTATAACGTCAAGACCGCCGCTGCGGACATCATCGATAACTCCATTGCCGCAAAAGCGGACAAGATTAATGTTGAGATTATCCTGCGCAATGATGGACGAAAATTGGTCTACTTTGGTGATAACGGAGAGGGCATGGATCCCAAAGGCATCTTTGGCGCCATGCGTTATGGAGCAGCTGTTCGTGGAAATCCCGAAAGCCTTGGCAAATTTGGTCTAGGACTAAAAACTGCATCAAGTTCGGTATGCCTCAAGTACACCCTGATTTCACGCAACTCTCCTGATCAGGCACTGGCAAAACTTGCTTGGGATCTCGATCATGTCGCCAAGGAAGAACAGTGGGAGATGCTTCAAGAGCCGGTGACCCAGGATGAGCGCGATATGTTTGATGAGTTGTGCGGTGAAACGGGGACTCTTGTTGTCTGGGAGAAATGCGACAGAATCCTCAACAAGGATTATGTAGCCGGAGGCACGCAAGAGAAAGGTGCGATCAACAGGCTTGCCGAAAGTCTGTCCAAGCACATTTCATTGGTCTACCACCGTTTCCTCGATAAGTCCGATGGGCGTGAGCGCAACATTGATATTGTCATCAACCAGATGCCTGTCGAACCATGGAACCCCTTCTATCCAGCATGCTCCGCACAGGTTCTTTCTGAAAGTAAACAAAAGCTACTTGTAGAATTGCCGGATGGCTCGGAGGAAACAGCAAACATCCGGGCGTGGATCCTGCCGCACCGCAATGATATGACTAAGGAAGAGGAAAAGACGCATGCGCGTATATCAAACCGGGCACAGGGATTTTACGTCTATCGCGAGGGGCGCCTGATTCAGGACGGGAGCTGGATGGAGGTATTCGGAGCACCCGAGCCGCATACATCCCTGCTGCGTATCGAATTCGACTTCGGCTACGAGCTTGACGATGCATTCCGGATTGACGTGAAGAAGTCCCGCATTCTCTTCCATCCGGATCTTGAGGACGGCCTACGTGTGCTGCTTCAGCCTGTCTATCGTGAAGCGGGGATTCGGTATCGCCGACAGAACCGTGAACACGCAAACACCCACAATATCGACCACACCAGCGCTAACAAAAATATTGCGGATACAGGCAATGCGAGTAAGCCCATGGTGACCTCGGTAGATCCAATTACGCAAACTGCCATTGTTGCTAACAACATGGGTCCCAAGATCCGGCTCAAACTACCTGTCGAGAGCAATGTGGGTGCCGATACTGTCTATGTTGAGGCTGTTGAAAGCATTAACTCCGGTGAGTTGTGGCAGCCGGCTTTCCGCAGCGCCGGGGTCAGCGGCCATGTACCCGCAGTGTTGTTGAACAAGCATCACGATTTCTACCAGAAAATCTACCAGCGGGCAGCGGGGAATGGTTTTGCGGTTGAGGGCATGGATCTGCTTTTGTGGGCGTTTGCCGTTGCAGAGCAGAACAATACGAATCCGGAGATGGAGCCGATTTTCGAGGACATACGCAATGAGATTTCAAATAATCTCAGGAAGCTTCTACGCAATATTTCGGATCCCGAACCGGGTGAGTTGATCGCTGAAGAAAACGAGTGAGATGATCGCCGCGAAGAAAAAGCTGATTCTGCGTGAGCTCGAGGAAGGAACAGGTGCAGCAATTGCCGCAACGGTTGACCATAGCGGTCTTCGGACCGGCCTGCGAATCTGGTTCAGCGATCTGGATGAACGGCACGGCCCCGTTGCAGATATTCACCCATACGGACTGAGAGGACATCGGGTCGAGCTCACGTTCGGAGATTATTCAGGTGCTGTTCTCGGACAGATTCGAAATGCATCGCCTGAGGATGTCCAACTGGCCCGTGCATTGGTGGCTTCGATCCGTGAAGACATCCGAATCGAGGTGTCAGGACAAGACCTTCCCGAACAAAGACTTTTCGATTGGGACGTGGCAGATGGCACATTCAAGATGACGGCAACGATCCGTGATCAGGTGAAGCCGCTCGAAGATGCCGCGTTGATTGATATCTGTCACGACGTTATCGTACCGATGATGGCCGCCATGGCTGAGCTCATTGGGTACGATGTCATCGAAGAGCCGGAGCATGGCGAGGAGTCAGCCTTTGAAGGAGCCATTTTGCAGTCAGTCGTGAAGCGCCGCGAACGTAACCCGCGAAACCGGCTGCTTTGTATCCGCATACATGGAGAAAAGTGTGCGGCCTGCGGTGAAGCGCCGCTGCTGAAATATGGTGTGGCAGGGTCGATCATCGAGGTCCATCACCTCGAACCATTGGCATCACTTGCTGCACCTCGTTCTTATGATCCTCGCACTGATCTGGTGCCGCTTTGCCCGAGTTGTCACCGCGCAATCCATACGAGGCGTCCGGTTCCGTTTGGCATTGAGGAACTCAGGGCAATGATAGAGGCTAGCCGTGGATGATCTCCCTGGTCTGCCGGTGACCTTCGAGGCACTTCGGTCGTGCTTGCCCGAGGGATTCGCGCTCTCTGAGCGCGTAATTGACCCGGTTATTGTTATCGACAGGATCGACAAATGTATCGTAGCGCGCCTTGCAGGTGTCCGTATGCTGAGGGGAGTTCAAAACATCTGCCAGGCTCCCGATAATTCGCACGCCTGGGTAGTGGATGGAACGACAATCCGGCCGCTTCCACGGGATGCAGCCAAAATTTTTGTCGAGATGTTGCGCGGGGCTGACCCGGACAATCTATCCTACAGCGACGCAATTAGCCTGATTCGAAACGTGGGTGCCGAAATGCGGGCAGAGCCGGCCGAGGCATTCCTTAAGGCCGGACGGATAGCCGCGGACGACCTTGAGGGAGAAATTGCCATACCAGGACTAACCGCGAACCTTTTTCCATATCAGGCGCGCGGTGTCCGATGGATGTGGGAGACCATCAGCCATACGGGAGGTCTGATACTTGCCGATGAAATGGGACTGGGTAAGACTTTACAGGTCATTGCGTTGTTGCTGATGGACCCGCCAAAGGCAGACGCCCCAGCCCTAATTGTTTGCCCCACAAGTCTGATAGCCAACTGGACGCGGGAATTTACGCGATTTGCAGAAGGCATGACTGTGATGGTGCACCGGGGTCCACATAGGGCTGGAATCTATCGGGAATTACAAAAGGCAAGTGTTGTAATTACCACATATGACACGATGGTCAATGATATATCGATTTTCTCCTCGTTCGAGTGGTCTTGGGTAATCTGCGACGAGGCCCAAGCAATCAAAAATCCAGAATCGAACCGACGTCAGTCCATTGTGACTATTCCGCGCCGTCGAGCCGTCCCGATGACCGGCACACCTGTTGAAAACAGTCTCCTAGATTTGTGGTCGCTGGCGGATTTTGCCATTCCGAATCTGCTGGGTTCGCGACAAGAGTTTGAAGCTAAGTATCCGGATACCATTGAGGCGGCTCAGGAACTCGGGCTGCTAACAGATCCTGTGATTCTCAAGCGAAGGGTGGCCGACGTAGCCGGTGACTTGCCCGAAAGAATTGACATCGATATTCCGCTTGAACTGGACGAACAGCTTGCCGATCACTATTTGCAAGTCCGCGAAACCACTATGGCCGAGTACCCTGTTGCAGGAGCGTTGGTGGCAACTCTTCAGCTACAACTGGTTTGCGCTCACCCTTGGCTTCGTCGCAAGGCCCAAATCGATCCGGAAGGAGATGACGCGGGAGTTGTACCCTCGAACACTTATCCCCTGATAACCCCAAAGATGGAGCGGGCAGTGGCACTTCTCCAGGAGGCATTTTTCAACGGACGGAAGGTCATCGTTTTCGCGATCTTCAACAGAATCGGCGATCTCCTGAGAGAAGCGTTTTCCAGCTTTCCTGACGCTTATTGGAGCGCAATTAATGGCTCGACTCCGCAAGATGAGCGTCAGCCAATCATTGACGGGTTTTCAGCTCATGAGGGGCCTGGATGTTTGGTCTTGAATCCCAAAGCTATTGGAGCCGGCGTGAACATTACCGCAGCAACAGCGGTGATCCATTTCACGCCTGTCTGGAATCCGGCGTTGGAGGTTCAGGCAAGTGCAAGAGCTCACCGTCGAGGCCAGACGCAGCCGGTTACAATCTATCGCCTTTTCTACAAAGATACCGTGGAAGAGGTAATGATTGGGCGTTCCCTGTGGAAGAGTGAACTGGCTAATGAAAGCATTCCGGTATCGTCGCGGGATGCAACCGACCTTAAGCGGGCGTTAGAAATTGCACCGAGGAAACAATGACGAAGAAGACCTTCAGTAAGACGTTGAGCGCCAACGATGTGGGTGCAACCGGAGCCCACCAAGGTGGAATCCTCATACCAAAATCGGAAGCAGAGCTGCTTTCATTCCTGCCTCTTCTCGACCCCGCAATCAAAAATCCGGATGCGTGGATCGAATGTATTGATGAGGTCGGGAGCCTGAGGCGGTTCCGGTTTGTGTACTACAACAACAAACTGCATGACCCAAAAGGGACGCGAAACGAGTATCGCATCACTTACATGACTCGCTATTTCCGGGAAATGTTTGCGAGCGAGGGCGATACCTTTGAAATCTCCCGGATAGACGGGAAGGCCCGCTACGCCATCAGGGTCATACACCTGTTGGCAGATTCTACCGAGCCGAAAGAACCAGATTCAGTATTCCGGATCAAGATATCTTCGGGGTGGCGGCGGGTTCACTGAAAGATTTGAGTTTCATTAGTGTGGACGATTTAATCCGGAGATCTTTACTCTGGGAACTTCATTTTCGTCGTGATAGCCGTTAGCTCTTGCTCTTTCAAGACTCCCGAGAGCTGCAAGGCACTGTTTTTCAGTGGGCAGACGTCCGGGTATTGTCGCGCATACCTTTAGGATTCCGTCATCTTTTGGGGCGAAATTCATATTTGCGTTACCCCAAGCGCGAAGCCGCGCCCAATAATCTCCTCCCAATGAGACCACTTTTGACTGCGCCTCGATACCAGATACTATTGCGGAATCTCTGCGTCCATCTCGCTCTACAGCCTTAGCTTCTTCGGGCTTCACTAGACTGTGAATGAATAAAGTTCCATATTCGATTTTCTTGCATCTCAAATTTTCCCAACATGCCTGTTTCTTAGCCCATTCAGATATGTTTTTGATGTTTAAGATTGGCTGGGAGAGTATTTTTGCGGCCTCCTCAGCGGATTTTAAAAGTGCGCACTCAAGTTCGTCAGGAACTGATTGCAGCCTCCACACATCATCAAGGTCGATCAGAAGGTTCATTTCTTCAACATCTGCTACAAGCTTAGCGATCGCATAGGTGACGATATTTGCGCGATACCCCCCCGGATACCATTCCTGCCTTGGAACAACTTTTTCCAGATGTCGGAATACAATTAACTTGGCAATGAGACGGCGATACCAAGTCTCATCAAAACGAGCATCTTTCTTTGCCCACAGGCCACCGATCTCCTTTGAGAACTCACCAAAGTTCTTTTGCGCGCCCTTGCTGACAGTATCCGGCCTGCAACGAAACGAAAACTCAGCCTTGGCAAGATCTGTCTTTGCGAAGAAATGTGCCTTAGGAAACTCCATGTCAAACCTGCGTCGTTCTGCATCCGATCGCTTGGCACGCTCAACAAGGTATTGACCGCGAGCGCGTTCATAGAACCATTTCGTTTCGCGGTTGGTTCCCTCAGCAGCTGGCGCGAGTATGCGGCGGGAATACTCTTCGATTCGGACGTGGAAGGGATTATTTGAAAAGAAATCCGCAACACTTACTTTGTTTTGGCTATTCGCGTACTCGGAGATTTTTGGAACGACCTCATCTGATCGCTTTGGCGGAACTACTGTGAGCTTCATTTGGACATGAACATTTGCGAGGCTTTCAGGCGATGAGCGCTTCGCCGCATGGATCGACGCAGTTGTCTGTCCCCCATTCACAATCTGGAGGTTGCTTGCTGAAACGATCCTAAGGCCCTCAGGTGAGGGTTCTGTTTCGACCCTATCTGCAGTCGCGGACACTCCATTGTTGTATGAAAAGAACATGGTGGGCTCGTTCTTGATGGTGTCCCTGATGCCTTGGTTTACCTTGCCCTTTGCTTGGAGAAAGCTCCTGACATTAGACTCAAGTAGCCGAGCGCCCCATTTGTCGTAGATTTCTGCCAATTGGTGGCCCGGGATCACCATAAGATAGCTCTCAAGCTCTCCACAAAGCATAGAAGCGGCCAAGGCTGGGATGGCACCACCATAGTTGTGGCGAAAATCGATTACCAAATCCTCCCGAGCTTGGGCGGAGGTCTCGTAACGATGGAAGCGGGACAGGTCCCAAATGTTATATGTGACTGGGATATTGTCGATTTGCCCAGCCGAAACGGCATCAGTCCGCGCTCTGTAGATGGCATTTGTGATCAGAAGTAGTTTTATCTTTGACAATGAACTCCATGTGGCGGCAATTGTATCCGCAAGACCAGCCCCCGAACTGCCTTCCTGAAGCTTCGAACGGAATTCTGCCTGGCGAGCGAATATTAGAAAGTTTGCTAAGCGACCAAACATGCGCTTTGCATCTGGCGCATTGATCGTGACCGGTCTGCTTTCCTCATGAAAATCGCAGATTATGACGCTCAACACGCCATCTGAATCCAGTGGATTTCCTCCACTGCCATCAATCCTGATGTTCTTGTTACTAATCACTCCCTCGAAGGATGCACGGTCAGCTGTCTCTATTTCACCGGCTGCCTCCAAACGTGCAGCCATGTGCTCGAAGAATGCATCGTCAATACTAATTCCACTATCTGCTGCGTCCTGAATAACTTCGTCCCGAAGTTCCAGATTGAAATCCCCGAATTCATCCAAAGATTTCTGACCTTCCTTGACCGTCTCAACTGGTAGTTGCCCATTTTCGACCGTGAGCTCGCCGTCAGTTACATCCGTAAACTCGTATAGCATGAATACCCCTTAATAGTTATTTCAAGCGTTCTTTCAATTTACGGATCAAGCAATGAAATGGTTTAATACAACAGGACACTTCTAGATAATGTAGTCACAAGATACCCGCCCAAAGGGCGATACATCTAATTTATACGGCGGCAAGGAAAGAAGAAGTGCTTTTGGCGTATCTTGTAGCAATGCCACGCCACCTTTTGAGATGAAGAAAAGCATTTTCGACAAGATGCCTAAGTTTATACAGCGCTTTATCATAATGTCTTTGCGTCTTCCGGTTCTTCTTTGGAGGAATAACAACTTCCATACCTGTTTTTCCGCCTGTTCAATAATGGCATTACTGTCATAGCCACGATCTGCCAGTAGATGATCTGCATCAATTCCTTCGATCAGGCGGCCAACTTGCGTGTAATCAGCAGTGGTACCTTGTGTAACAAGGATTCTGACCGGCATACCATGCGCATCCACGGCCAGATGTGTCCTGGTGTTGAGCCCCCTTTTGTCCGATTCATATCCTGATTACCACCTCTGGCCCCGCTGGCATGTGGGTGAACCTTGCAGTGACTGGCATCAATCATCAGCCATTCATAATCCGGATCATCAATCAGGATTTCCAGCAATTTTTCCCAGATACCCTTGTCACGCCAGCGAATAAAGCGGCGGTGGGTATTACTCCAACCCCCGTAGTCCGGCGGCAAATCCCTCCATGGGGCTCCTGTTCGTATAATCCAGAAAACAGCATTGATAAACTGACGATTATCTGTGGCTATCCCTCCCCATGCCCCTTCTCTGCCTGGTAAATGCTCCTCAAGTAGCGACCATACCTTATCTGAAATATCATACCTGCGATGTGGTTGTGTCATGCGAACCCCTTTTAATTTCTTAAAAGGATCTCATATTTCTTATCTCAAGACTACGCTTCTAGAGGCAAATTTATAATGTCATTAGAGGTGAACATGAATGCACAAACAAAACGATTGATTCCGAAATACACGCTAGAATTTAAGAAAGATGCAGCGAGATTAGTTAATGAGGAGGGCTATACCCATCAGCAAGCGGCGGATCATCTGGGTATTTCCTTAAGCGCGATTGGGCGTTGGTCTAGGGCAGAGCGAAGTCCTGCAAGGTCATCATCAAAGAAAAAATCAATTTTAAACCTGACGGATCAAACTGAATTGATTCGGTTGCGCCGGGAAAATGAACAGTTACGCATGGATCAAGAAACCTGGAGATGCTGATAAGATTAGGGAAAAAGAAGTGCTTGAGACCAAGGCGCGCCAGATTTTTAATGAAAATAAGCAAATCTATGGCTATCGGCGGCTATCTGATGCGTTAGGCAAAGTTGGCATAAAGTCGGGGTATTACCAAGTTCGCCACTTAATGACTCGGCTGGGGTTGAAAGCGCGATATCCCAAGCGCTTTAAAGTGACGACTAACAGCAACCATAACGAGGCGATTTCAGCTAATAGCCTTGACCGGCAATTTGATGCCGTTACTCCTAATCAAGTTTGGACAACGGATATCACGTATGTTTGGACGCTGGAAGGCTGGCTCTATGTTGCGATAGTCATTGATTTGTTTTCCAGACAAGTCGTGGGATGGGCTATTGCAGACTACATGCGAACAACATTGTGTTTGAATGCGCTACAAATGGCCTTTTGGCGCAGAAAACCGGAGCCTGGCTTGCTCCATCACTCGGATCGGGGGAGCCAATATGCAAGCCATGAATACCGTGAACATTTGTCTATCATACAAATGGAACAGAGCATGAGCCGAAAAGGAAATTGTTGGCGTCTTCGGGAAAGACTATCCGCCATCGATTAAATCGAGGAGGTGATCGATCTGCAAACAATGCGCTATGGACTATCGCGATGGTACGCATGCGCAGTGAGCCGAGAACTCAAACCTATGTGACACGACGTATAGCTCAAGGGATGTCAAATAAGGAAATTCAGCGTTGTCTGAAACGGTACATTATTCGTGAACTGTATCCGCTTATTCTCGCAGATTTGTCAGATGCGGCCACAATTACTTGACATAGGAGCGTCAATTCTCCGACAGAACGGTTCTTTCGTAGTCTTAAATATGAACAATTGAATTACGAAAAATTCAGAACCAAGGAAGAAGCAAAGCTGAGTATTATTGATTATTTGGCTTTCTACAACGGAAAACGTACACACTCAAAATTAGGCTACGAATCGCCGTTAGAATTTGAACGTATATTTCATAGAAAGGCTGCTTAAAAAAGTGTCCGGTTTTACTTGATCATTACACAATTTCATTTACTCTTGTTCCCTTGAATTTCCAAGGGATGACAATTCATGCTAATCAGCCAATTAGCAATCGTCTCTACTATTTCATCAAGTGATTTTCTATTGCTTCCTTTGAGGGAACACTCCCTTATGGTTGCGGTGCGCCAACCTAGCCCTGCGAGTTTAGCTTCGTTGGACAAGTCTCTGATATGGTTTTGCGTCAGTTTGGCTTTCCAAAATTCACGGTTTGATGCAGGCCACTTAAATAGTTCGCAACTATGTTGATGCCAAAAACAACCATGTACGAATATTGCAGCCCTATATTTTTTCAGTACCAAATCAGGTTTTCCTGGAAGACCTGAATAATTTAAACGATAACGAAAGCCACGTCCATGTAGTGCGGACCGAATTTTCAATTCTGGCTTTGTGTTTGTTGATCGTATCGCTCGCATATTCTTTGAGCGCACAGCAGGACTGTGTACGTCAGTCATGTCACTTTTTCTTCTTCAGAAGAATGGCTTCCTTGATTCTTGGTTTCATCAGTTTTGCAACGGCTGAAAAAACAGGCACAGCAACGGAGTTGCCAAATTGTTTATATGCTTGCATGTCTGAAACCGGGATCTTGAAAGTTGATTTCCCGGGTTCTTCATACCCCATTAGCCTTGAACATTCTAGGGGGGTGAGGCGTCGAGGTCTGTTTTTTTGGTTTGCTAAGCTATAGAAATCTCTATTTGGGTTAAAACCACGATCAATCAGAATCTCAGAACCATCTTTGTAATATCTTGCTGAAAGAGTTCGGGTTACATGGTTTTCAGTCACTAAGCCGTAGCCGAAACCGTTACCTTTTGCTTTGTGCTTGATTGCATAGTTAAACAAATATTCCCAAAGTTTCGGAGTGAGTATGTATTTTTCATCAACTGTTTTTTCAAGAATATCACCCAATACAGGCTTCTTTTTCGGGTAGTACTTACTTATGCCTTTAAGGGAAAAGCCATCGTGCACTTTGAGGTCACGCTTAAAACCTACCAAAACGATCCGCTCTCTGTGTTGAGGTAAAAAATGTTGGGCATCAATAATTTTTGGATCGGCTGGTCCTTTTGCATCAGCGTCAGCAACCCAATAACCTAATTCGTTCAAAGTCTCCATAATAACTTTGAATGTTTTTCCCTTATCATGGCTCTTTAGGTTCTTAACATTTTCTAATAGGAAAGCTGCAGGCCTTTTAACTTCCAGAATACGAGCCACATCAAAGAAGAGAGTACCTTGGGTTTCGCATTCAAACCCATGAGCGCGGCCTAGAGCATTTTTCTTGGATACCCCTGCTATAGAAAAGGGTTGGCATGGAAAGCCTGCTAATAAGATATCATGGTCTGGAACGAGTTTGTGAATGTTTGCCGCCACATCTTTTGCAGAAATACCTTCTTGGTCACTCAGAGTAACTTTGCGGATATCGTCATTAAATTTATGATTCTCCGGATCTGCAAAGTAATTGCCCTTGTATGTTCTGATAGCATACTTGTTCCATTCACTAGTAAAAACACATCTGCCACCAGCAAGTTCAAATCCTCTCCTTATGCCGCCAATTCCTGCAAATAGGTCGATGAAGTCGAATTCATAGTCGGGATGATTGCGGGGCGGGGACGGTGCGAGTTTGCGCAAAGCTTCATACTCACGGTGGCTGAGTCTTGGCGAAGCTTTTCCCTTTAGCCAGCGGTTGACAGTTTCCCTGCACCATTGACCCGGTGAGACTTTGTTCAAATACTCACCAAGGTATTTCTGATCATAAATTTCTGCGAGACTTTTAATGAGATCCAAGTCTTCGTGTTCAGCTTTCATGTGATTATATCGCAGGGTCAAATGTGTGACTAATTGTCACTCATTTGACCCAGTAAGTCGAGGCTCAGGTGTCTCATAACCAGCATCACCCCCTGTATTTTTAATGGCCTCTGCACTACTCAGCGAGTACAATACTCACTGAGTATATGCATTGGAGTTGGAACAAAAATGGCCAAGCAAGCCCAACAGGATTTTTTGCGTGATGCGATGCGGCAACTGAACATGACCCGACAGAATTTCGCTGACCGTATCGGAACAAGCAAACGCGCACTCGATAATTGGCTGCTCCCCACCGACTCCAAGGGGTTTCGTCCGATGCCGGAAACTGTATGGATGTTGATCCGGGAAATTTTTCGGTGAAGATCTGGATAAATGCCAGATTGGTAGAAATGCTTGAACCACTCACCGCAACACACAAAGGAGCAATGAAATGGCTGCGACCACACCAACATTAGAAGGGCGTTGTTGAATAAATCAAAATGAGCCAAATGGCTCCGTTCTGCCGTTAATTGTTAGAGTTTTACGGACACCGGCATGCCTAGATTGGCCATTCTGTTGAGTGCAGACGCACTAATCCACGCTTCTGTTTTTTGCTGTGGGAGTGCACGCGCTTTCATGGCGTTGCCAAAAATACGCTTGTAGCGTTGCACGGCAAGCTCGGCATAGTTGCGCAAACCATATCCTGTCTTCTTTTGCCAAGCAATGCGGCCATGCTGTTCAATTACCCTGATATGACCGTCCCGCTGACTGTCGCCTGTAGCGGAGCGGACGGCAGTCTTGTGCGGTGGAATGATCACTTGTGCATCAGGTTGATGATTCAAAACCGCCTGGGAAATCGGTTCACCATCATAGGCGCCATCGGCGATGAAGGTATCAAAAGGCGTATCAATTTGGGCAAGCAAATCCGGGATTGCAGTGGGGTCGCCTATTTCAGGTGGGGTCAGTTCGCACGCCAACAATTGATGGTTCTCATCGACCGCAAGATGCAATTTACGCCAAGTGCGCCGGGCCGCAACGTCATGCTTTTCCTGGTGCCAGTCGTCTTTGCCGTAAACCTTGAGACCGGTTGAATCAACAATAACAAGACTACCCGGTTCCATCGCTTTGGTTAGGGTATGCTGAGGTAACTTAATGCTGCGCCTGGACAGGCTACTGAAGTCAGGAATGGTGATGTCAACTTTCATGATACCGGCAAGCGAGTTCATGAAACCTTCGGTTTGACGTAAGGGCAGATGGAAGACCTGGCGGATAAATAGAGCTGTTTCTATGGCGAGATTAGAATATTCCTGCGGCCTGCCGCGAGCTCCCGTTCTGGTGGGGCGCCACTCAGCAATTGCCGCTTCCGTAAACCAAATCGTGATATCACCCCGTCGCCGCAATCCGTTGTTATACTCATGCCAGTTCATCACTTTATAACGAGATTTTTCGATCTTATGACGGCGACTTTCGTTGTGTTTATAAGGCATTGGCTTCTCTGCAGGTGAAATCCTGCAGAATTATGCCAGATGTGCCATCTTTTTACCGACAGTTCGATTTATTCAACAACGCCAGGTTCCGGCAGGTATTGATCGAGGAGGTATCATGAGTTACAAACTAGATGTTGGCAAAGTCAGCAGCATCAAAAATAATATCAAGATCGAGTTGCTGAATAGTCTTTTCCAGAAAAGAGAAAATCCCGGTCGGCGCAGTGCCGATTTGAACGCTGAGCGATTGCGTGCTGAGCGAGATGCGCTACTCAAAGAAATCCCGATTGCCATTTTCTATCTTGATACGGATTTGCGCTATACCAGTGTCAGTCTCGCGTTTGCCAGAAGTGTCGGATTAACGATCAGTGAGGTGATAGGTAAAACAGTTTTTGAATTGTTCCCCCGGTCTGGCGACAAATCTCCAGGAAAAATATCGCTATACGCTTGATTCTGGTGAATCTGTTACCGACTTAAGTTACAGCATTACCCAAAAGAATGGACAGCAGGTTCATTTTTCGACTGAGCTCGCTCCTTTTTATGATAATAGTGGCCAGATCGCTG
Source organism: Nitrosomonas sp. (assembly GCA_016703745.1). Classification (NCBI taxonomy): domain Bacteria; kingdom Pseudomonadati; phylum Pseudomonadota; class Betaproteobacteria; order Nitrosomonadales; family Nitrosomonadaceae; genus Nitrosomonas; species Nitrosomonas sp. Next base: position 87,005 of record JADJBK010000004.1, read on the forward strand.
GTTTGGTTGGGGTTAGCAGCGATATCAGCAGGCTGACAGAGGCCAGTTTAGACATAGCTAGAACATCTGAGGATAACTATAGACTTTTGGCAGAAAACAGATTGCTGACCCGTCGACTCTATGAGATTCAGGAAGACGAGCGTCATCATATTGCGCGAGAATTGCATGATGAGTTAGGTCAGTGGCTAACGGCATTACGCGCTGAATTGCAGGTGGTTATTGGGCACGTTGAGCGGGATTCCGCCATTTATGAGCGTGTCCAGTCGATTAAAGAAATTGCAAATACCATGCATGGCGTCGTTCATGACATGTTGCAGGAATTGCGGCCAGTAATGCTCGATAAGCTGGGGCTGGTCGATAGTCTTCGTGAATTACAGAATGACTGGTGTAGACACCATCCACATATCAATTTTGAGCTGATGATATCGGACAGTATTGGTGGCGCAGGCGCATTTGACAAAATAGTTTCTATTACAATCTATCGTTTGATTCAGGAAGCGTTCAATAACGTTTGCAAGCATGCGCGAGCCAGGAAGGTGGTGGTGCAATTGGGTCGAGAAAAGAACTCGCCTATACTCCCTGATACTTTGCTTTTGAGTGTGGAGGATGATGGAATCGGCTTTGATATTGAGCAAAAATCTGTAGGTTTGGGATTGCTTGGCATGCGTGAAAGAGTTATTGCTGCCGGTGGCGAATTTTGCTGCAAAGTTCACCCGGCAACGGCGTTCAGATTGCTGTCAGATTACCGCTTGAGTCGCACAGTTAACTGACGTGAGTGCCAAGCTGATTACCCTCGTTCTGATAGATGATCACCCTGTCGTGCGGGCCGGGTATCGCTACTTTCTCGAAAGTACTAAAGAGATTATGGTGTTGGCGGAGGCTGGCGATGGTGAAACCGGCTGTGTTCTTTATCAGGAATATCAACCAGACATGGTGATTATCGACATCAATATGCCGGGTATTGGTGGTCTGGAAACCATTCATCGTATCAAATCAAAAAATCCGGCAGCGAACATACTTGCGTTGAGTATGCATAGTAGTGAGATTATGGTAAAGCGGGTGCTCGATATGGGGGCGACAGGGTACCTTACCAAACAATGTACCCCTGAACAGTTGCTGGAAGCAGTTAACCGGATAAGCCAGGGAAAACCATATATTGATGCCAAACTAGCGTCAAATATGCTGAACGACGGCATGCAGGGCGATGGTGATAAGCATCCCCTGCATATTCTTTCACAAAGAGAATTTCAGATATTTACACTGCTTGCTGAGGGTAATTCAGTCCTGCAAATTGCAGAAATCATTTCCATCAGCCCCAAGACAGTCGGTGTTCATCATGCCAGCATCATGAGAAAACTGGGGCTTCAGAATACTGTTCAACTCGTACGGCTGGCGATTGATTGTGGGTTAATCCGCGTATAGCCACAGTTTTTTTGTTTTTTTAATTCGTATTTTTTCTGAACTCCTGTTTCTGGGAGATATTGCTGAAAAATTACCAGCTGTCAATTTTTGCTAGACCCTCAGTCTGCCCTTGCCTCTGCATCAGTGCCTTCATTGCAGCTATCGATATCTGCGTCAGTACGGGCTCCATACAATTAATTTAAAGAATTTCTTTATATCAAAATAAATAATCTGCTTATTTCCTTTTCTTGTTGTGGCCGGATAATGTTTCATAACCCGACTGCGATTCAAATGATTGGGTTGTAACCTCGTAATTCAAAACCTATGATTCTCAACTTAAGAGGAATTAAAAATGAGTCAATTTAAACAGAAAGTTATGGTGGCGAGTATTGTGCTTGCTTTTGGCGCTGCAGGCAGTGCCTGGGCGAATCCGACTAATACAGCGACTGAAGTTGCCGGAAATCAAACAGCGACTGCGGACAGCAACCAGAGCGGAGCAGGTATCGCAGCGAATGAATTTTCAGAAGCATATGACAATACAAACAACAGTCAGACAACATCGACTGATAACAACAGCAACAACAGCAACAACAGCGACAACAGCGACAACAGCGACAACAGCAACAATAGCGATAACAGCAACAACAGTGATAACAGCGTGCTGAATACCACTGATAACAACAGCAACAACAGTGACAACAGTGACAACAGTAATAACAGCGACAACAGCAACAATAGCGACAACAGTTTTGCCAGTGCAGACGATGCTGCTGCTAATAATGGTAGTACCGCTACTTCTGATCGTTCTGATAACAGCTATGCAATTGGTTCAGATGGCTCAGCATCAGCTAATAATCAGAGCACTTCAACAGCAGATAACAGTGACAACAGTGACAACAGTTATGCTGATGCTTCTGAAGGTTCTGCGTCCGCAAACAATAACAGCACTTCCTCCGCAGACAACAGCGACAACAGCGACAACAGCTATGCAACTGCATCGGAAGGTTCGGCATCAGCCAATAATCAGAGTACTTCAACAGTAGACAACACCGATAACTCTGATAACAGCTATACAACAGCAGACGGAACCGGGTCGGCAGCGGCTAAAAATGGTGATGCAACCGCGACCTATTCGGTTAATAACTCTGCGCTTAGTGGTACGGTGACGGGAGCGGGTGTTGGTGCAGTTGTCACTTCTGGTGACGGAGAAGGTGCTGCAACTCTGACAGCCAGCAATTCCATCTCGGAATCTTTTAACGGGGCGGCTGGAATTAACCAGGTTGTCCAAAATCACGGCGCCAATGCCTTGACACAGCAACAAGTGTCTTTCCAAGGCAACGTAAATGTTAATGCTCAGTAATCTGAGTTGAGCATATTAAGAAATATCTAATCAAGGAGAAAAAACATGAATCAATTTAATAAAAAAGTGTTGGTTGCGAGTATGGTACTTGCTTTTGGTGTTGCGGGTAACGCTTGGGCCAATCCGACGAATACCGCTGAAACCGTAAACGATCAAACTGCAACTGCAACCAGTGATCAAAACAGTGCTGGCATTGCTGCGAACGAATATTCAACCGCATATGACAATACCAATAACAGCGTGGCGAATGCAACGGATGACCATACTGACAACAGCGACAACAGCGACAACAGCAACAACAGCGACAACAGCGACAACAGCAACAACAGCGACAACAGCAACAACAGCCAAGTGGCTACTACTGATGATCATACTGACAACAGTAACAACAGCGACAACAGCGACAACAGCGACAACAGCGACAACAGCGACAACAGCTCGGCTACTGGTGTAGATGCTGCAGCCAACAATAGCAGTACCGCTACTTCTGATCGTTCCGACAACAGCTTTGCAGATGCAGGTTCAGCTAGCGCCGCCGCTAACAACGGTAGCACTGCTACCGTGGACAACAGCGACAACAGCGATAACAGTTCCGCAGATGCAGGTTCAGCTAGTGCCGCTGCCAACAACGGCAGCACTGCTACCGTGGATAACAGTGATAACAGCGATAACAGTTTTGCAGATGCTGGTTCTGGCAGTGCTGCCGCCAACAATGGCAGTACCGCTTCTGTTGATAACACCAATAACAGCGACAACAGCCAAACAGCGGCAAATGGTAATGGGTCTGCTGCAGCACAAACCGGCAATGCTTCTGCCACCTACTCAGTCAATAACTCAGACTTGAGCGGTGCGGTAACAGGCGAAGGTGCGGGATCAGGTGTATCCGTAGCTTCAGGTTCAGCTGATGCTGCTTATGCTGCTGACAATACTATTAGCGCTGCATTCAACGGTGCTGCTGGTATCAACCAGGTTGTACAAAATCATGCTGCCAATGCGTTGACACAGCAACAAGTGTCTTTTCAGGGTAACGTGAATGTTAACCAGTAATTTCGTTCACTAATCGTTCGGTGTTTAGCTGAACTTTAGTCAGTGAAGAGTTGCCGATGGGGAAGGTGGTCCTGTCGGCAACTTCCACCAAATAACGAAGTTATAAACTCTGGAGAACAGAATGAAGCCAATATTAAAAGGTAATGTGTCTTTTCTCTTTGCCCTGATATTGCCTGTTTGTACCGTTAATGCTTCTTCCGATCAGCTTGCAAATGATTCGATAACTGCGGGCTTTCCTTCAACTGGGATTGTTTCGCTGGATGAACTTGACGAGGTACGAGGAATGGGTGGGAGTGGATAGCACCGTGCTGAATACTATGAATGTTAAGGCAACATTGACGGGTAACACGGCAACTAACAATGTCACCGGCACAAACATAATTGATACCAGCGCTTTTTCTGGAGCCAACGGCATGTTTTCGGTTATTCAAAATAGTGGTAACAATGTGGTTATTCAAGATTCAACCATTGTAAATGTCACCATAGTGAATTGATTTTGTTATGAAAAACTTCTTGCATAAATTGTTTTTGACCGCTATGACGATGTTGGTGAGTAGCCATCTCGTTGCGCTGGATCTGAATGGAATGGCGGGAGGTGGGAATTATCTTGTCTCGACAAAAAGTTTTGCCGAGATGAAGTTTGATACGGTTTATAAACAAGAATTTGATTTTAGTTGCGGCTCTGCAGCGTTGGCTAGTCTGCTCACGTTTCATTACGGTAATGTGGTGAGCGAAAAGACCGTATTTCTAGAAATGTATGAGCATGGCGATCAGGAAAAATTAAGGATCAAGGTTTTTCAATGCTCGATATGAAAAACTATCTGGGGCGGCATGGTTACGGTTCGGATGGATTTAAGATAAACCTGGATAAATTGCGCGAATTCAATAGTCCGGCAATTACAATTATTGATCTTAATGGCTATTTACATTTCGTTATTATCAAGGGTGTAACCGAGCAAAAAGTCCTGGTTGGTGATCCTGCGGTAGGTGTCAAAATTATTCCTCGCGATGAATTTGAAAAGATGTGGGGTGAGCGTATTTTATTTATGGTCCATGATAACGGTGGTATTCAGACAGAAGCATCTCGCAAGCAAGAAGAATGGCATACCCATTTGGCTCCGTTAGGGGTGCGGTTGACCAGTTAAGTTTAAGCGAATATTTCGTGCTGATACGCGGACAGGTGACAGGTCCTTTGGATTTTTAACTATATTGGGTGTCTGGCATGTTTACTTGCAACGATATGATCAAGCATAAAATTTTGCAGTTGGTGTTGTTGCTGACTTTCTTGGTAAATCTTGCTGTTGCCCGAGATACGCTGGCAGATGCTGGATATGCTGACGATATTTTTAGTGACCCATACAGCCAATTGATACGCGCGACTGATGATGAGTTGGCCCAGCAAAGAGGCGGCTTTACCCTGCCAAATGGAATGGTTGTTAATATAAGTCTGGAAAGACTGATTTTTCTGAATGGAATTGAAACGGCTTCCTCATTTATACAATTCCCGATAGACGGTGTGTTGATCCAAAATGGAAGTGGAAACTTGGGGCAAGATTTGGTCGGATCAGTTATCGGTTCTATTATTCAAAATAGTTTGGATAATCAGTCGATTAAAAGTATTAATGAGCTCAATATAGAAATAAGTAATCTGCAGAATCTGGACTTGAGGTCTAGTACAGTTATTACTGATCTGATTATGCCAAATTTACAGTAATGCTGATTTTTGAGTAAAGATACCGCAGAATAATAAAACTCCACTGGCAATGCATGGCATTTGCCCCTTCTTGCCGATAGCGTCTTTAGCTTTAATAGATAGTTGTCATATTCGCTTGAATAGAACCACGAAGATTGTTTAATTCCATAATCTTCTCAAGTTAAATAATCTTTCCCCGTTCATATAATCATCGCTATTTTTGAAGATAGCGGTCATATAATGATAGCTGTATGGCTGGCCTTCTTGATATCACTTTGCTGAACCAAAATGAAAGAAAATTACAATGATGAAAACGTTGGCAACAAAATTAGCAATGAGTGCTTATTTTGGAGAATCTCAAAATACCTTTCTTTTGTCAGTTGTTTTTTTTCTCATCAATACGGTTTGTGCGCAAGAAGGGAATCAACAAATTTCGATAGAGCAGTATAGGCAGCTTTTGCTTGAGCAAGAGAAAAAACTGGAGCAGCAACGTCAAGTACTGGGGGAGCAAACGAAAGAGCTTGAACGGCTAAAAAAACAATTTGAGCAACTTTCTAAACAGTCTGGCACACCACAGTCGCCTATTGTCGGTACAAAAGAGGATAAGCCCAAAACTGTGGCCGCGCAGGTACCCTCTGGGCCAGTTGGCCAGGCTCCACCTAAACCTGCGGAACCGGAAAGGCCGCCAGAAATGCCTCGATTGTCTGAGACGGTGGGGGGTTTTAACCAAAAAGGGAAGTATGTTCTTGAACCCTCCTTAAGTTACGCTTTTTCTGACGATAATCGTGTTTTTGTAGACGCATTCACTTTTTTACCAGCCATCGTAATTGGCTTAACTGATATTCGCCAGGTAAAACGGCACAGTTTTTTTGGTAGCCTGGGTTTACGATACGGCCTGACCGAGCGGTTGGAGGTGGAAGCCGGGGTTCCTTATGCCTATCGGGCGGATATCCAGCGAGCTCGGCCTTTTAGTACAGGTGTTGCGAACGATCAAATCTTTAATGCTGATGGGCATGGTCTGGGTGATATCGAGTTTGCAGCCCGTTATCAATTGACCAGGGGTACTGGGGGCTGGCCAATTCTGGTTGGTAATTTGTTGACAACACTGCCAACGGGTAAAAGTCCTTTCAGACTCAAAACCTTAGATGTAACACAGATCGACCCTAATAACCCCGTTGAGCCTCTTTCATTTAGATTCCCGTTGGAGGTGCCTACGGGGTCGGGTTTCTTTACTTTCCAACCAAGCATAACTGCGCTTTATCCAACTGATCCCGCAGTGTTTTTTGGTAGTCTGAGTTATACCTATACGATGTCAACCAAAGAAAGCTTTGGTAGGGTTGATGCGGGTGATGGTGTGGGGATTACATTCGGTATGGGGTTTACGGTTAATAATCGCACGTCGTTTAATTTAGGTTATTCGCACCAGCATTTTTTCAATACTCGAGTTGCTGGTGACAGAATTGGAGGGGAGTGCCTTGGATATCGGGCAGTTCTTGCTAGGCTACTCATACAGGTATAACTTGCGAACGAATATCAACCTGTCTGTGGGTATCGGAGCGACGGACAACGCCCAAGACGCAAGACTTAACCTTAGAGTGCCCATGACTTTCTAGTGGTGTTTGCCATCACCTTTTCTGAAGCCAGCGATCCATGCAGTCAAGATAAATAACGGCATCAGGCGCGCTCTGATTGCGTTGTGACTGCCAGAGCATTTCCGCAAGGCACTCCATCGTGTGGTGTGCCGCTTCATGTTCGTCTCCTGTCAATTTGCAAAGTTGCGCAAATTTTGTACGAATGCCAACAGGTTGATCAATCGCCAGTTGCTCACGAATGGCAACGTGCATGCTCATGTGCAAAAAAGGATTGGTTGTACCCATCTCCGGGTGGATAATTTTGTTCCAGATAATGTTCGCTGTTTTTCAGGATGGGATGATATTCGGGGTGCTGAAGTATGACTTCAAGCGTAATGGTCTCCATATTGGATAGAGTCTGCCTGAGCTGATATTTTTGCCAGGTATCAAAGAAAAATTGCCGGACCTCGGCTCTGCTCGGATTAAACATGTTGATTCGTGGTGAGCTCCCTATCTTTGGGTAAGTTTTTTTATGCCTGAATTCGCATAAATCCACAATCAGGCAAATATTGCATTCAGGTTTTCTCGCCTTGCAGATATAACGGCCATGAAGAATTAGCCAGTGATGAGCATCCTGGAGGAATTCTTTCGGCACCACCTGACAAGTTTTTGCTCCACTTCCAGCACATTTTTTCCTGGCGCCAGACCAGTACGGTTGGCCACGCGGAAAATATGGGTATCCACGGCAATGGTGGGTTCGCCAAACGCCGTATTTAAAATGACATTGGCGGTTTTTCGTCCCACTCCCGGCAATTGCTCCAGCGTTTCACGGGTACGTGGAACCTCACCAGCATGGTGTTCTAGTAACAATACACAGGTAGCAAGGATATTCCGGGTTTTGGTGCGATACAACCCGATACGCTGGATATATTCACTCAGGCCACTTTCGCCGAGCGCCAGGATTTTCTCAGGGGTGTCAGCCACCGCAAAAGTTTTCTGGTTGCCAGGTTGACGCTTTTATCAGTCGCCTGAGCAGAGAGAATGACGGCTACCAGCAATTGAAAAGTGGTTTGATATTCGAGTTCAGTCGTTGGGGCGGAATTGGTTTCCCGAAAGCGTGTGAAGATTTGTTGACGTTTGGAGGCATTCATTTCTAAAATAGAAGCTGCTAGGGTTTGCCGGTGGGTGTGGCGAGATTAGCATGAGCGCGAGCCATCGTGGCCTCGATGGTTGCTTGTTTTGTGTGACGGTTTGGTTGCTGGAAAATATCACCAGAGAATATTTGCTGGCTTTGATTAATTTCCGGGTTGGGTTTTTTTGCTGATTTTTGGCAAGCCTTTGTTTCCTAAAATGATAACGTTCCCGCGCTTGCTGCATGTACGCTGTTTTCTGTCCCTCACTTTCGTTGACGACAAGTTCCGGTACAGCCTGCATGTGGATGCAATCCACGGGGCAAGGCGCAAGACAGCGCTCGCAGCCGGTGCATTCCTGTGTAATGACAGTATGCATCAGTTTGGCCGCACCCACGATGGCATCCACCGGGCAGGCGCGCAGACAGAATGTGCAGCCGATACATTGAGTTTCATCGATGACAGCTACCGCTCGCGGTTTGGGGTAACCGTAAGTCGTATCAAGTGGTTTGGAAGCAAGGTTGAGCAGCCGTGCAAGCTGTTCAATTACGGCATTCTCGCCTGGAGGGCATTGGTTGATGTTGGCCTGACCGTTGGCGATTGCCACCGCGTAAGGCTGGCAGCCGTCATAACCACACTGACCACAATGGATCTGCGGCAGAATTGCATCAATTTGCTTGATGAGTGTAGATTTGTCAGCCATGAGTGTTTTCTCACACAATATTCGGATCGTTTCAGTTGCCAGATCGGGTCCCCTGGTAAATCAGGCCGGAGTAAAGCTGGATGAGACTGGCGCCTGCCATAATTCTTGATTGCGCGTCGGCAGGTTGCATGATGCCACCGACACCAATAATGGGAATAGCTCCTTGCAGATACTCATCGAGTAGTTGAATGACGGCATGGCTGCGTATTGTAAGCGGTGCACCACTTAAACCGCCGCTTTCGTTGCTGTGTGGAAGGTTCTCCACTTCATTCCGGGAAAGGGTGGTATTGGTTGCGATAACCCCATCCATGCGGTACTTGATAAGCAGCTGGGCGATCTGCTCAATTTGTTGTGACTCCAGATCAGGTGAAATTTTGACTACCAGTGGCGTATAGCGGCTGTACTGATCACTTAAGCGAGTTTGCTCTTTTTTAACACCTGTAACAGATTGTCGAGTTCTGTTGTTTGCTGCAGCTGTCTGAGTCCAACGGTGTTGGGTGATGAAATATTGATCGTGATGTAACTGGCAATGGAGTATACCTTGCGCAGACAGATCAGATAATCATCAACGGCACTTGCCAGTGGAGTATCCGCATTTTTCCGATATTAATGCCCAATATTCCCTGATAACGAGCATTGGCAACATTGATCAGGAGGCTGTCCACGCCTTCATTGTTGAACCCATACGATTGATGATCGCCTGTGCTTCAGGAATCCGGAATAATCGTGGTCGGGGATTGCCTGACAGGGACGGGGTGTGACTGTGCCAATTTCGATGAAACCAAAACCCAGCGCGGCAAGTGCATCGAGGTAAGCGCCGTTTTTGTCGAGACCGGCCGCCAGTCCCACCGGATTGGGAAAGGATAACCCCATTACCTGTATTGGCGTGCAGGCAATGGGTTGGCAGGTCATTAAACCTGTACGATGGAGTAGATCGAGAGACCGAAGCGTTACCGTATGGGCGGTGTCGGGATCCAGCAGAAAAGGAGTGGGCGCAGCAGGTTATAGGGCATCGAGACCGTTTGTTTGGGGAATAGCATGCTTTCTTGCCACTGGTTATCTACGAAAACTTGTAAGGGTCTGAAATTCGACTTGTAGCACATTTTGCGATTATCTGCGATCCAGTAACCTAAATAAAGATAGGGCAGGTGCTTGCTGCGACACTGTTCGATCTGCCAGAGGATGTTGAATGTTCCGTAACTGGCATTGCTTTAATATCCGGATCAAGAAGGTATAAACCGATGAGCAAACCATCTGGCACCTGATCGATTGATAATGACCATCCGAAGTTGATTATTTTCATGAAAAGTAACCGCATGAATTGACATTACTTTTAGCAGGAAATCACGATATTGTGCATGATATCCGCGTGAATTATCTTGGCCGCTTTAGACAATTATGATGGCCGGTTGAGTTTATTAGCTACTTCATGATTTTTTTCTGGTTTTTCCTCCTGTAACTTTCACTGTCGATTTCGATGATAGTTGCGTGATGGATGATCCGGTCGATGGCGGCAACAGTCATCGTGTAGTAAGAAAGATTTGATCCCACTGGCTAAAGGCTGGTTTGAAGTAATGATGAGACTTCCGCTTTCAGCGATGGGCAATGAAGTCAAACAATACTTGTGTTCGAATCGGTCTTTTTGACATAGCCGATATCATCAACGATCAGTACACGGTATTTATCCAGCCGCGTCATGGCGGACATCAAGTCCAGTTCTTTCGGCTTACTGCAGGAGTTGAACGCAGTGCGGTAGCCGATATCCACTTGACGCGGATGCCTTGTTCAATCAAATGCAACCCCAATGCTGCCGCCACATGGCAGTTGCCGACACCGGAGATCCGATCAGCAACACATTGTCGCCTGGCTCGCCTCAGTAGGTAGCCTGTCGCGCAGCGCGATGATTTTTCTCTGAGCGGCTTGAGGCCAGTTCGGTCAGAGCCAGAGTGGCATCGCTTTTGCCGCGCGGTAGTCTGGCTTCCATCGCGTCCAGTTTCTGATTCTGCTTTGGAAGCTTTGCTGGGCGACTTCCTGTTCGCACAGGGCGGCGTGAGATGTGGGTGTAGCCCAGGCGTGTGCTGCGGCTTTGATCCTGGAAGTGCCGGTAATGCTGGCCAAAGGCAGGGGAGTCTGAGTTCCTTGAGCATCAGTGGGGAGCGATTCAGACATGAGTTGGCCCTCCTTGTGTTGCCCAGTTTCCGCTGAGGAGTTGATCGTAGGTATCCGCAGTGTGTTGTTTGATTGGGATGTCCGGCT